>JBAYPL010000050.1:0-12975 GCA_041677745.1 Kapaibacterium sp. (SeqCode) | reverse complement strand
TTTGTAAGCCACACCCCAATTTTTCTTCAAGAAAGATAAAACTACTAATAGTATATAATATCACTTGCTTATAAAAATGTGGAAAAATAATTTGAAAAAAAATGGAAAAAAAGTGTTCGGTTTTCGGTTTTCAGGAAATTTATATATAGTACGATGACAATTTTTAAAAAAGTTTTTCGCAATTTGTAACGAGAAAAAAACGGAGATTCTTGCTTGGACAAGTATAGTACATATAATGATGAGCAGCTTTTGACTCTTCTACGTGAGAATGAGCCCATAAAAAGTCATGCTTTCAGGATTATATGGGACAGACACTCAGATAAACTGATGCAATACTGTCGCTTCAGCACGACAAGTCGTGATGACGCTCAGGATTTATTCCAGAATACCTGGATAAGTTTCTTTGAAATTGCAAGCAATGATACAAAAGTAAAGAATATTAAGTTTAATCTATTTAAAATAGCTCACTATAAAAGCCTCAACAAATACAAAGAAAGTAAAAGAGCTAACTCAATATTTGACAGTAACGTTGACTCAGATGAGTTTATGAGCAGCACAAACCTTATTGAAGAAATCGAATACCAAGAATTAATTGCTAACTTTCATATAGCTGTAAATTGTTTAGAATTTAGTACAGCACAATATTTACTGCTTCACTGGATCGCCGGATTAAATTTCAGGGAGATAGCCGATCTTTTTGAAGTCAGTTATGATTCTGTACGGATGAAATGTACACGCGGTATGAGTAAAGTAATTGATTTAATCAAACCAAAATATAATATTAAAAAATCGGAGGATATCAAATGAATTCTGTGGAAAGATTCATTGATTTTCTTGATGACAATCAAGACAAATTGCAGGAAACAACCTTCATTAAAGACTTCTGCGATGACAGAGAGTTCAGGGAGAGCTTTCGTCAATATATTACTCTGACTAAGACTCTGAATGAAAGTTCAAAATATTTCGTACCTTCAGATGAGATTAGGAGGAATGTTTTCAATAGTTTAGGGTTGGTAGCAACAACAAGCTCAGTGCCTGTGAAGACATTCCGTTTATCAAAAATGTTCGCAGTTACTGCTACCGCCATTGCGGCTTTCATGCTAGGGTATGCAGTCAGTTCATATAATTCAAATAGTTGGCAATACGATGATTCGGGGTTGTACAGCGGTAGGGAGATTGAATTTATTAACTCGACTGATGACTTATTATCAAAGTTTAGTTCTAAACCATTTATCGGTAAGTCTTCGCATGGAGATGTTAATCGAACACAATTAAGCTATTCAGGAGAAAAGGAGACATTTATGTTCGATGATGAAGAAAGCTCATTGATACTTGCTTCTAATCTGTATGAAGCAATTCCTGATAATAAGCCTGATTTTGAGTTTAGCGGCAACAAGATTATAGATCCCGACAAACAATACGACACATTGATGATAATCAGAAGCAGTGATGAGAAGTTCGGATTTGAGTTTAAAAATACTCCTTCTTGGTTCTCCAAAGACCCTATTGTTCAGCCATATGAATTAAACAGGTTCAACAATCTTTCAATATCATTGTTATATCCTATTTTCGACGGATTGAAAATCGGGGCAGACTTCAGACAAGAAACGTTTTACCTCGAATATGAAGGTTTCAACAGCCGTGATCAAAATGTGTTTATTTATCAACAGCCGAATCTGTCATCGTACAGTTTATTTCTAAGATATAATCCGTTTGACATAGGAAGTAAGCTGAAACCTTTCGTACAATTCAATGGCGGATTCAATAAATTCGGTTATACAACAAGAGAGATGATAGGTATTGAATACTATCCGTTTGATAATGTTTACATTTTAGCCGGAGCAGAGTTCAACCAATTATTCTTTAAGCACGATGCTGAATCATTTACATCAAATAAATTTAGTTTAAATTATGGCTTAGGAGTTAAATTTTAATGAAAAAAGTACTTGTGATAATCGCATCAATTGGATTGATATTTTTGTGTTCATGTGAAGATATAATCAAAAGTGACCCAAAACTTGTGATGATAGTAGATTCGACATTACTCGGATGGTCTGATCATATTTCATTTTATTTTCCAAACGAACAATTGACTTATTTTAATAATGATTCGACAAGCATCTGGCAGACATATAGAAATGCCGCATGGGGTAAGCCATTTTACATTTTTAATGAGCATGACAACGAGCCAATAACTATCAACAGTATAAGGCTCTTGAATGAAGATAACTTCAGTTTAGTATTTAACTGGTCTTTGCCTATCAGTATTTACCCGGGAGAAATGAGCAGTAAGAATTTGTTTTCACTAAAAATAAAAACAGAGGACTTGGAAAACGGTTTGTATTTGAATAAAGTAATATTGAACAACGACGAGAGTGCCGGCTTATATGTCCGGGTAAGTATAATAAACTAATTAAAAGGTTTTTAAGATGCGTAATGTATTGATACTGTCATTTGTGATGTTTATCATCACATTAACTTCGAGTGAATATTCATATTCACAGTTTCAGTGTCCACCGGACACAGGAATAAACTGTTCGCCTTGGGAAATAGGTATTTATGTAGCAAATACCGAGACACCCGGCTGTGAGTTGAGGATTAACTACAGATGGAGGAATTGTGACATGAATTATCAAATCTATATTGATAATGTACAAAAGTCAGGAAATTGCGATTACTTGTATGAAGGAATTGGTGCAGCAGCATTTCAAGAGTGGATTGACCTTGTTATGATTGAAGAAGTAGCAGAATTATCACTGCATTACCCCCCTGCAAATTGCCCCGGAAGTTCGCAAAAGGTTATTTTCTACACAGCTACTTGCGGCTTATGGGTGAAATGTGAATACTCAATTGAAGAGACAGAGCGTGAGTGTGATCCTGACTGGAGAGGTGAATATCCGGATTACTCTGCCGGAGGTACCAGAAAAGTAAATCTTTGGAGATGGCAATCTTGCGGTGTTACGTGTTGCAGGAAAGAATATTCGATTTGCAGAAAATTTGCTCCAAGTGGAGAATATTCAATACAAATCCAATCTTTGATTAAAACCCAAATTGGTGATTGCTCTAATCCGGAAGGATTCGTACAACCTTGCCAAAGTGGTTGTTAGGAGGATTCTATGTTACATAATACATTCATATTGACGCTTATACTTACTTTTGCTTTGAATCTCAGTTGCTTTGGCACAGATAATAGTAAAAGTAAGAATTCTTTCACCGAAACAGTGGAGATAAAAAACAATTTAGGCACGAAAAGCCTAAATAATTCATCCGCTGCTTCCATTAACTTTTCCGGTAATTTGTGTACTGCTGATAAGTATTTCAAAAACAAGAGCTTTGTTTACATTAGACAGGATGGAACTACATTTGCTTCATCAGATATGTTTAATTGGAGAAAAATCCTCAGTAAAAAAGCTGTTTCCGCTTCGCCTATTCAAAAGACTGAGTCATTAATAATCACCGGTAATAATGTTAATTTAGACATTGATGATGGTACAAATTGGAAACTTTTTGACCTGATGGGTGTTGAAATATGCAACGGGACAGTTAGGTCCGGCATACTTGAGTTTAGTGATTTGCAATTAGGATGTTATATCATAATTGCAGGTGATAAGGTTGTTAAAGTTCTAAAAACTGAGCTATAAACTTTCTTAATCAATGGAGCAGCAGCATGGATAAACAATTTTTCAGAATGACGGCAAACAGTATTCACGTAAGAAAGTCACCAACCTTGTCGAGTGAGGTAACAGGTATTCTTAAAAGAGATGATTTGGTTTATCTTACAGGTATATCCGATGATAAATGTTGGTATCAAATCTTTTATCCCAAAGGTGTTTTTGGATGGATATCAAAAAAATTTGCTGTCAAATCTGAATTTAATTGTCATGTCACGAAAGATATGTACAAAACCTTTCCATGGCTGTCTGCTGCCATTGCCGAACTTTGGGATTGTTCCGACACTAAGACACATAATCGCAGCCTGCTGGCTAAGTTTTTATCGTCAACCAGCTCAGGAGAAGTATTAAACACTGATGTCCAAGACTTCGGAAGTGCTGCTTTTGTTAATTGGTGTCTCGAACAATCCGGCTATGAAGGGACTGATTCCTCTCATGCTTCCTCATGGTCATATTGGGGGCGTGAAGTCGGAAAACCTTGCCCCGGTTGTATTGCTTTGATTAAAGATAGTAAAGCCGACAATAAGTTTAATATTTGTAAGAAAGTTGGAGTTTTATTTTCCTTATCTGATACTATTGTAGAAATTATTACTATTGATGATTCTGGCTTAGTTGTTATGGATAAATTGGATTTAAATAGAGTATTGTGTTTTAAATTACCGCTTAGTTATGAGTTTTATTAATTAGAGTTGATTTTATGCCGTGCTTTTATGATTTTGATTACTTAGAAAAAAATGCTCATGTTCTTAATTTTGATTCTGATAATAAGCATTTATTACAAGTTGTTGCTTTAATTCTTTCATATCATGAACACCCACAAATGAGTCCTGATTATATTTCTGATAAACTTGGCTTCAGCTCTGAGTACCTAAGTCTGATAAGTCAACAATTAATCGGTATAACTATTGAGAAATTAATTCGTTTAGCAGGGACTTACGAATCTAACATATCCCTTATAGAAACCAATGAGCTTAGTTGTGACTAAGAAATTAATTGCTCTTATAATTATTATGATTCTTACCGATATAATATTTTAATAATTATTGTAAGTATATTTTACTTAGGGTATTGACATACTATCTAACATTAACTGTCTTTACTATCAATAAGTTTCGCTTATAGTGAAAATAGAAATAATGGATATAGTTAGATAGTTTGGTTAATTATGTGATATTATCTGAAAATTGAATTTAAAAAAGGACAGTAAATATTTAAAAATATATAAATAATCAGTGAGGATAGTAATGTCCCGACTGAAAAAAAAAGAACTCAGATATTTGTAACCGAGTCCTTTTATTTATAAAACAGATAATGTATTTATGAAAAATCTACGTTATCAAAGGATTTTTCAAGATTTTTTATGTAAATCACTTTATCTCATTATATTAACGGGAGTTGAAATAATTTGTACTCCATCGGTAATACAAAGTCTGTAAGAGCCGATTGGTAATCCTGACAGGTCAAAACTAATACTGTGTACGCTTGGCTCGAAATATGATTCGCTTAATATTTTTACGAGATTCCCAGAAATATCGTATAAAGCAAATGAGAGATTTGCAAAATAAGGAATCTCGAAATCAATATTAACTCTATCCCTAATCGGATTTGGGTATGCCGATAATATCGAGAATTTAGCTCGTTTACTCTCCTCAACATGAGTACTTTTGCCTGTAGTAAAGCTGAATATTTCAGACCAAGCAGACCAGTTACTTTCACCTCCGAAATTAATTGAATTTGCAGTTCTAATCCTCCAAAAGTAAGTAGTCTCTTCAATCAAAGGTTCATCAACTTTCAAACTTGTAAATGGTTCATCTTCTTGAACACTCAAATCTAACCCGATACTACTCATATCAGAATCCGTTGACAATTGAAGATTAATAGCCTTGGGTGTATCATCCTTTACTATCCATACGAAAGTAGGCTCGAGACTAACATTTTGAGCATCGTTGGCAGGTGAAATAAGCACTGGTTTCCCCAAATTACCGCTAACAAAGAATTTACGTATATCGGACTCGTAAATCTTATCTTCTGAGTCAATTGCAGATGCCGACCATGTGTATTCTCCAACATCAATGGCTGCCCAATCAATTACATCGTATAATCCAACAGTAATATCATCCAGAATTTGCTCACTAACCTTCTTGCCTGTCTCATCGAATATTTCAATGCGGAGAGTTTTATAATTTTCCGGTGTATAGACTTTGAACTGAATATTGCCTCCAGTTTTGAAATATTCGCCATTTGCAGGGCTAACCAAGATAGGAGTTTTTAAATCGGGTGTTTCGATATTACCATCGTAATCAACAATATACTTCACATTTGCTGCCAAATTATCAAATTCTCTTACAATGCCGTCCTGAAACCTTATTCTTACTTTATTGACAGAATAATGGTTATCTAATCCAAAATGTAGTTCATTTGAGCTTTGCCCTGCTCTTCCGTTTAAAATTGTACCGGGTAATAATCCTTTGCGAATCTCACCATTTCCGAGTTCGATAGTGATAATACTTCCAAAAGCATCTCTGTTTACATTGATTCCGTCACCTTTGAGCCTGAAAGAAATCCAGTTTTGTCGGGTCAAATCATTATGGAATAACTTAACATTCTCGTTACTGCTTGCTATGAGTAAGTCCATTCCTCCGTCATTGTCGAAATCACCTCTTACAGGAACCCATGCACCGTGTATTCTGGCACCGGATTCCCAAGTAATATCTCGGAAAACAAATGGTGTTTGAGAATTCCCCTCTTTATTAAGGTAAATTCTTGTGAATTTATCGAGTCCACTATTCTTCTTGTAATAAGCATATTGAGCATGTGTTAAATCCGGTCTGCCATCATTATCTAAATCGGCAATATTGACTCCGGCATTCATCTCAAAGAATCCGAGCATTGACAGTCTTGTATTATCTGTAAATTTATCGGCATTCTTATTAATCCAAACAAGCGATGGATTAGAGGCTAATGCTCTTGAATCCGGGTGACTTAAATTGCCAACAACAGCATCAGGATACTCTGATAATGACAGCATACCCCAGTCTGAACCCATTCCATGTCCGAAATAGTTGTCATAATTAGTGGCAGCTCCCTGTATCCCGGTGCCTGCACCTACGTTAGTAAATGTTCCGTCACCGTTATTTTTATAAAGTAAATCCGGTGCAAGTCTGTAAGTAGCAACAAAAATATCCGGTAAACCATCTGCATTATAATCACAAACAGTAGCTCCCCAAGTATCATAATAGGGAGGTGGTTCTGCTGCTGAAATCCCTGCTTCTGTTGTAACATCCTTGAATTCTCTATTGCCTAAATTTTTGAATAATTTATCAGGAAAAAATGTCTCTTGTCCACCTGATTCAGTACGACCATACGCAATGAACAAATCAAGCAAACCGTCACTATCATAATCAAGGAACAATGGAGAAACCGTAGGTGCTGCCGTTGCGAAATTATTCGATTTACTTTCTTCGTAAGTTCCATCAGCATTTCCCCAGAATATTCTGTCATTTATTCCACCCCGAATTGCATAAAAATCCATATACCCATCGTTGTCTATGTCAGCCCAAACGGTACCTGAGTTTGAAATATTTACATCTGACATATTAGAGAACTTACCACTGCCGTCATTGATAAAGAAATTCTCCTTTATTGCTACATCATCAAATCCGTCACCATCTATATCTGCAACAGAAGCCATTTCTGATGCCAATAAACTACCTGTTCCATGTACCAAACCCTGTTCGTATGTTATATCTTTCAGTGTCGGTGGTGGTTGTGTACCGGGTTGGAAAGGTTTGTCGTAATCATCATGATAATCATAAATTACATTCAATCGGACGATGTATCTGCCTTCAGTTGTAGAGACTATCGTTCCGGCGATATTATAAAAGTTTGGATTGGGCTTATATACATCATTCAGAAATGAATTAGCCGATTGTCCGGCCTGGTTTTGCTTGTCTATCGTGAAATATGGTCCACCAGGTTTGATTGTGTGTTGAATGGCTACTGCGTTTAATCCGCCAACTGGTAAGCCCTGCTTACCTGTCTGTGGAGCTATGTCCGATAAATCAATTTCATACCAACCGGGAGTACCCTGATAATTTATGATATAAGCTCCGTGTGTATTGATATATCGGCACCATAAGGATGGTGGAAACGTACCGTCAGCAGGATCTCCAACAATCCAGATAGTATCCTTTGCGGGCTGACTTCCACTTAGGTATAGATATACTTTATTGGCAATTCCGGGTACTTCCGGTTTTAATATCACTGTTTCTTCAAAATTTGCTAAATCCGCATAATAGCCGCGTACTCTACCGTCGTCAACAAAATAATTGCCGTATTGAGAATGTGCCACATTTATAAATATTAAGATTAAGAAATTTGTAAGCAAAAATTTCATTGTATAAACCTTTAATAAAATTACTTAAAAAAATTTTACAATATTAAATAAAAGTAACGATTATTACAAGTGAAATATAATTAATCTGATATTAATTCTGTTTAGATATTTAATCATTGATATTCATAATATTCACATCAATTGAACAGCTATCATCTTTATAAATAATTGATTTAGAGTTTTATATTTGATTAGCAAGAGATTATTAGACCAATCTTACAAAACTTAATTCTTACCGGTATATTATAATTATATTCATACTCTTTGACAATAACAATGATGATTTGTCGGTATAAGCCGCAATAAGATTAATCTAATAATTTTTTTATCATTGCATCATCCATTCGTTTTGAGTTATTAATAAATATAATTTAGTTTGCTTTAACTCATAATAATGAAATATACATTCCATCTGCATTGATATTGAGCATGATTGTTATCTTTTATAGGATAAAAAATACGAACATAAATTAAATTGCATACCACTAATAATGTACTAAGATGCAATTCATTTATATCAAGATTGACTATATTTTGTAACAATTAAAAGCTGTTCTAATTTTCTTTTTCTCAAGTCTCATATTCACCTTTATGATATAAGAATTTATGAACCGGCAGTAGGAACTATTGACTTATAATAATTAATTGTTCATGTCATCTGTGCTTTTGAAGGTGCTAGGGGAGAACTTGTTCTTAATCAAAGTTTTATGAATACAATGATATTTAGGGGATTGTCCAAAAAACAATCCCAAATCAGATGCAGTTATATGTACAAGTTTTGGAATATCAAAAGTCAGAACTTGGATTGTTCTGACTGACTTTTGTCCTGATATAAATAAATTGTTGGATATAATATATTTTGAGGCTCGATTCCAATGCTTTTGTAGTTCAGATTCGGGTTGAATTTCAAATTATCGGGTTTACAATAACATATTAAACTGAAATAAAAATCTCATCAGAAAGTAAAGAATATTAATTTTGGCTAATATTGATATCAAGAACTTGAGTTGTCTGTTGTCTTTCTCACATATCAAAGTAAAAGTTCCGGCAAAAAACGATAGCCTAAAATGTTTAAAATATCCATCTGAAAATTGGAGACACTTTTTCAGAAAACAAGATTAAATCTCTTCCTGACGATAAAGGAACTTCCGAGTTGATAGTCTTGTAGCATGAGTGGGTTAAATGCATCTTAATAGAATTTCATAAAATATCCTCACTTTCCTTAAAAGACATGTGATGTTTTTGAGTGTTAGATTTTTATATCTTTTTGATATAATGTCATGATATTTTCAACATTTTGTTTCTTTGTCTTATTTGAAGAATATGAATGTTTCTTCTGTAATATAAAGCCAGCTGATTCCATATCTTCGAACAATTCCTGTTCCGTTAATAATTCTTTGTCATATATTATGGTGACCAACCCGTTAGTATTGTTATGGTAGAAGTCAATAACTCCTTCCGTTTCAGTTATTAGATTCGTAAAGTTTTCAATTGTGTTAATACTCCTGAATTTTGTCGTAAGGAATAATGTTTCCGGCATAGCAGATTGAAGCGGCAAATATGAAAATGTAAGCAAAACAAATGCGTATATGAACGAAATCATGAAATTCGATTTCATCTCTAACTCCTTTATGATTATGACTTAGTTAATTTACATTTTATTATACGCATCCTATTTAAATATGTTTCAGTAATAAAAAAAGCCTCCCTGTTCGGGAGGCTCAATAAAGTGTAATTTTCAAAAAAAAATCAGAAAAGCTGTTTTGCGAGGTTAATTAATGTATTTGGCATTATACCTAATAAGAATACGAAGATGACCGATATTGCCAATGAAATTTTGGCAGAGGAAATATTGTTAACCGTAACGCCATTCTCATTATCTTTGAAGTACATATACAAGACTAAACCAATATAAAAATACATTGAAATAACACTTGAAATAACAGCAACAACTGTGAGCCAAGTAAATCCGGACTCAATGGCAGAAATGAAGAGAATGTATTTACCGGGGAAACCAGCAAAAGGAGGAATTCCGGCAAGAGAGAACATAAATATAGCCATAAGAGCAGCGAGCCAAGGATGATTCTTGCGAAGTCCTGAATAATCTTCAAAATTCATACGTTCATTATCTTTTTCAATGATACCTACAATGACGAAAGAACCAATTTGCATGAACATATAAGCAGTAGCATAGAACATTATTCCGCTCCAGCCGTTCTCGTTATTTGCGACAATACCCATCAACAAATATCCTGCATGAGCAACCGAAGAATAAGCCAGCATCCTTTTGACGTTTTTTTGGACAACGGCACTGATATTACCGATTAACATAGTCAAAGCAGCAATCACAGCAATTATGGTTCTTGAAGTTTCAGAGAATTCAGATAATAGGAGACTGCCATCGGAAACACTTGTGATACTGATGTTAGTCGGAATAATTGATTTAGCTACAATTATGAAAGCAATTAATGCAGCAGCCTTGCCTGCTGTACTCATAAAGCCCGTAGAGACGGTTGGTGCTCCGTGGTAAACATCCGGTGCCCATTGGTGAAAAGGGAAAGCTGCAGTTTTGAAAGCAAGCCCAATGAGGATTAAAGCAAATCCGATTCTGACGTAGGTCATATCGGCGTTACCGGACATGATAGACGATAATATCTCGGGAAGAATAAGTGTACCGGATGCTCCGTAAAGCATAGCCATACCATATAGTAAAAAACCGGTTGCAAACGAACCCAGCAAAAAGTATTTTAAAGCAGATTCTACGGCTGTAATCCGTGTTCTAATAAATCCAGACAGAACATAGAATACTATGGACATTAGTTCAATACCGATGAAAATCATTAATAAACTCTTGGCATGAGCAATAATCATCATACCAACGACTGAGAACATAATCAGTGAATAATACTCTTTATATTCATACGATTCTTTCTGTAAATAAGGTCTGGATGCAAAAATTGTAAGGATTCCGGCAACACAGAACAGGATATCGAAAAATGATGCATAAGTGCCGAAAACCATCGAATTACCTGTTAGGGGAGTGCTGATGTTTTCCGGTGCTACATCAGGGAATAAAGTCATTGCTGCCGATATAGATACAGCTAATAATGAAAGAATTGAAAAATAATATGCTATCTGTTTGTTTTTTCCGCTGAAGGCATCTACAAGCAGAATAACCACCGATAATATCATCATCAGTAAAAGAGGCATACCGTAAAATATTTCATTTGTCATCTTTATATTACCTGTATATTATTATTCATTATTATTGGGAGTGCTTGGAGTTGCCGGTTGTAGTTGTGGCAGCTCAAAAGCAGGTTTATTAAATTTTATCATTTCAATTTTATTAACCAATTGCTTTGTATAAGTATCGGAAATATTTAAGAATGTAGAAGGATAGAGACCTATCCAAACAATAAATACAACTATGGGAACAAGCATTGTCCATTCTTTTGCTGTTAAATCGTTGAGGCTCTTATTGGCAGGATTATCAATGGTGCCGAACATTACTCTCTGGTACATCCATAGCAGATAGATAGCAGCAAAAATTACTCCTGAAGCACCAAATATTGTAAACCAAAATGAATTCAATATTTTGGAATCAAATGCACCTTTCAAGGTTAAAAATTCACCTATGAAACCATTCAGCCCCGGTAATCCAACCGAAGCAAACATTGCAATAGCAAACATTACAGCAAAATTAGGCATGACTCTTGCAACACCGCCGTATTCACTTATAAGTCGGGTGTGTCTTCTTTCATAAAGCATACCTACACAAAGGAAGAGCATACCTGTGGACAATCCGGGATTAACCATTTGAATGATTGCACCTTGTACACCTTCAGCCGTCATTGAGAAAATACCGAGTACAACAAAACCTAAGTGTGACACAGAAGAATACGCTACGAGTCTTTTCATATCTGTTTGGACCATGGCAACTAATGCACCATAAATTATGCCTATCACAGCGAGAACTGATATGATTCCGGCATAGTTCATGGAAGCTATCGGGAATAGCTCAAGATTAAACCTGATTAAACCATAAGTACCCATCTTCAAAAGTACGCCTGCAAGGATTACAGAACCGGGAGTTGGAGCTTCGGTATGAGCATCCGGTAACCAAGTATGCAACGGAAAGATTGGAACCTTTATCAAAAATGACAAGGCAAATGCCATAAACATCCATTCTTGTAGATTTATTGGGATTTGAGCGCCAACTTCTTGTATCAAAAAGTAATTTGTGGTAAAGCCGCTCGGGACTGCGAGTATTTCAGTACCGACATAATAACCCAGCCAAACAACCGCAATTAACATGAACAGAGAACCTACTGCGGTAAACAGGAAAAATTTCACTGCCGCATACAGACGATCTTTTCCACCCCAAATACCTATTATGAAGTACATAGGTATAAGAATCAATTCCCAGAATATGTAGAATACAAACAAATCTAATGCCACGAATACACCGGTCATTGCAAACTGTAATAACAGCACCATCACGTAATATTCTTTTTCTCGTTTCTTAATGGCATCAAATGATGAAAGTATGGCAATAGGCGTGATAAATGTTGTCAGCATTACCATTAATAACGACATACCGTCAATACCGATTCTAAATCCGGCATCGAAAGCATCAATCCATACTACTTCATATACAAACTGGAATCCCGTCTTCGAACTGTCGAATCCGAGAAACAGAAATACAGACATTAGGAATGTCGCAATCGAAATCCCGAGAGCAGAATTTTTTATCAAACTCGAACTTTCTCGTTTGTAAAAAAGTAATAATAATGAACCGGCAAGCGGCAAAAACAGTGTCAAAAAGAGAGCTGTCATAATTTATTTGCTTCTGTTCAAATTTTACATAATTTAGGTTTTATAAAAACATCACCCATGCTAATATTGCTA
>JBAYPL010000049.1:0-13010 GCA_041677745.1 Kapaibacterium sp. (SeqCode) | reverse complement strand
TAATCGGCAATGAAACACCACCGCTCGTATCGAGGGCAGTTGCTACCGGTCTTTCGAAGCTCATTCGTAAGTTAGCAAGGTTTGGAGAATTTTTTGCTGTAACAAATTCTAATTCAATAACTTTTGGAGTTGTATTCGAGGAAGACTGTGGTATTAATCCGGAACTTACACCTATAATCAAGCTTGCGGTACCATCTCCATTCTCTGTGTTTACTGCTTGGAGCACTTCATAATCACCCTGTTTCCATTGTGAGAAACGAATAAAATCACTTAGATTATAATTCAATTTAAATGAAACACTGTTACTGTTTTCTACACCATCAAGCAGAATCTCAAATCCAAACTTATAAGTGGCAGTAACGAAAGCAGCATTTTCA
This sequence comes from Kapaibacterium sp. (SeqCode), assembly GCA_041677745.1. GTDB lineage: Bacteria > Bacteroidota > Ignavibacteria > Kapaibacteriales > UBA2268 > JANJTB01. The sequence goes on along the minus strand of JBAYPL010000049.1, from coordinate 12,633 downwards.
TCAAGAACATCTGTTCTCTTAATTATAAAGCTTTGCGATACTGCACAATAATAACCCGAAATAATAATAAGCAGAATTAATATCTTCAGTTTCATATACTTCTCTCGTATTCATACAACGTAATTTCAATAAGCAATGAATGTGCCAAAGATAAAAATACCACTTTTCAAATATGCTGCTTAAATAAACTTTCTGATTAAAGTTATCATCTTGCTATAATAAATTTGCCATAAACAGGCTCTACATAAAAATCACCGGTAAAACGAATCCGGTAAAAATAAACTCCGTTTGGCAGGCTTAGTCCATCGCGATGTCTTCCACTCCACTCTATAATATTTACACCGATTCTTAAGCTTTGATTAATCTCTTCAATTAAGTTGCCCGACAAATCAATAATTTCTAACTTAGCATTAATTCCATGCTCCGGTGCTATATAATTTATATTAAATTTGACGGTTTCGCTTGCAGGATTAGGATAGGCGTACACATCCTCGGCATTGGCTCGAATCAAAGATAATTTCGCCATACTGATAATTGTGTCGCGATTATCTTCGTTATCTCGGAAATACACAATTATTGAAGCATCATCATATTGTAGAGTGTCCGGTCTGAATCGAAATATTGCCTTGAGATTTGTTCCGTCATCAACAGTAATAAACTCGCTCCATAATGTTCGCTGATACGGATGAACATAACCGTTTATTCTGACACTAATGAAATTTGAATCTGTAATCTTGAGTCGTGAATTATCGTAAAGTTCCACTTCGATTAGGGGCAGTTTACTAATGTAATCTCCGTATTGATGGACTCGACCGTCAATTTTCAAAACAGCAGTAGGCTTTAAAGTGTCTCTATTTATATTCAAGTTAAGATGATGATTATTATTGAACAGGTAAAATTCGTTCAATCTTTTTGCATTATCAAGATTTAAACTGACATCATTTTGATAACTTAAATAATCCGTATTTATTTCATGAACAATTTTTTCAGTTACGCTGCCTTTTTTCAGATTCATTATAGGTATATAGGAATAATTCACATCTCCGCTTCCGCGTGAAACATTAATTCTCATCTCTGTGCTGTCAATATCGTTTCGCAAGGAAAGATTTTCAACCATGAAAGACAAGTTCAACTTATCACCTCTCAACAAATTGTCTTTGTCGAATTTGCTCTCGCTTTTAAGCAAAGCAAGCTCATCAGATGGTATAAATTGAGCTTCAATTTTACCGATGTATGTATCGGTATTTGAAATTAATGATGATAATTTAAAATCATTTTGCAGGTAATCAACATCAGCAAAAATTTCGGGATATATGTCGGCTTCAATGCCGGTCAAATCAATATTTTCAGGATTTTTTTCCTGCAAGAGTGTATCAGTCGAACCTGTTTGAGAATTTATTCCGAATAGTGTCAATTTCAGTTCAGTACCATTGTCAGGATAGTTGGATTCAAACTTTAAGTCATTCCATTGTTTAGATTTCCTGATAGTCGGTGTACGATAAGAACCTGTTTCTGCGAATCTGATACAGTTACCTGTGATTTTGGCACTGTCTCCGACAAAACTTATAGCTTCCGGTATGGTTCCGGGCTCAGCTCCCCGATAACCAAGCATAGCAAAGGATAAATAAACTCCATCGAAATTTTCATCGAATTTCAGTGTATCGGCAAATTTTGAGCCGAAACTTTTCAGATAATACATTAATGTATCAACCGATGCATGGTTGCCTTCTTCTCCGTACATTTTATACAAATACGGGAGTCTGAAAACCGATTTACAATTTGCTATCATAACATATTCATCATCGGCTATGGAATCTCTTAAAAACTCTACAAGTCTGAAAGCTGCAGAATCTTTCATAAATTCATGCTCGTAAACATTCAATCCCCAAGTCTCAAATAGCCTGACTCTGCTTTCCAATTTCCCATTCTTTGCTTTGAATGCTACTACATTGATTCCCAAGTCATGAACAGCATCCATGAACACTGTATTACCTAACTCCATTGTAACACGAGAAGTCACCACCGGATAACCTTCAGGATTGTCCGGATGATTACCTTTTATCCCTAAAACCTTAAAAGGCAAAGTATCTTTATCTAAAATCATCTTTATGCTGCCGTCATCTTCCTTTAGTAAAGACAAATTATTTAAATTACCGAATTTAAATTCTTCTTCACTCTTAATAGAAGCATTTACAATTTGATGCTCTATTTTTCCTTCTACATTAAAAGGGATACTTGTAAACAAACTTATTGTAGAATTCGTATGATTATGATATCTTGCGTGTAAGAAATATGAGCCGTCTTCGAGTGTAATATCCGGTTGCCATTCAATATAATTTTCATGAATAGTAATATTGCTTCCCGGAGTCTGTGAATCATCTTTAGTTACAACATCATTAGTATCTTCACTTGTAGTAATCATCATCATATAACTGTATTCAGCTTCGTTTTGAATTGGATTTATTAATCTAAATCTCGGATTTTCTGCATCAATATCCCAGAAAGACTGTGGATCCAGTGCAGTCAGACCTTCTTTAAACACGTCAATAGACATAACTATTTTATTGTTGGATTTATTCGGTTCATGAGTATCGAGGCTTGGAATAGCCTCGATTATGATGATATGTTTCCCGGGTTGATTCAAGATATCAAACACAGCCGAAAAATCCTCTGACTGACATAGCCTTGAATACTCAATATCATTTGTATCTACTTTTGAATTATACTCTTTTGTAATACGAAGTATTACTTCATCGTTAAAGCAAAAACCATAGTTATGAAGTTGACCTGAAATTGTAATGATATTGTCTTTGTCTGTAAATCTACTCAGACCATCTTGATTAACAATTTTAATCCCGCTTTCCACCAAATATGCATCCGGCTCAGCAGCCACACGTGGTCTGAGCAGTGGGTCACCGATTAAAACAAAAGTGTGTAGTGTCATAATTTGAAGGGGGTCTTGTGTTGACAGAATAGATTTTCCGAAATTAAATAGTTCACCGGTATAACGCATTTTCATAGAAGTATCAGACAAGGCGCTAATCATTCTCCAAGAAATATTATTATGAGGACCGAGAATCCCCGTAAAACTTCCTCCGAAAGCTACCACAAACCCTTTGTCTTCTTCAAGTACATATTGCTCGTTACGACTTGCAATAAGTAAGGGCTCAGCAAAAGCACTTGAATTACATGATACAGTAGTCAGCAAGCCGTACCTGCCCTTATTATTCAAGGTACCTGCTGACCAGCCGTCCAAATCAAAGAGTTCGGCAGCAGCGTGTCCAATATAAATAGTCCATAGCTTTCCTTGATTAATTTTATCGCGAATTTCACCACCCTGCGAAGAAGTACTCGAAGTAAAATCTCTTCGAGTAACTGTGTCAATCACCCCGCAAAGTTGTGAATCAACAATATAATCTCTGTAATGAGTATTTATGAGATTTTTTAAAGTATTACGTTCCGGTTGGCTATATCCGCCAATCAGAAACATGAATTGTTTCATCCAAGGACTATTCGGCAAGGATTCATATTCTATAACCTTATCAATATACTTTTCTGCCTGTCTCTTTGAATTGACAGGAAGTCTTCCTATGACATATTCCGGTCTTAAGTCATCTTCGCCATCAAGACAAACCAACCACCAGTCACTTGCAGGATAGCCATAAGTCGGTACCCAATTTGTAGATATAGAATTGTGCATAAATTTTCTGGCATCCCAGCTGGCATCCCCCACCAACAATACATGAGCAGGTCTGGATGACTGATAAGCATATTTAAGATAATCTTTTATTGCGTGAGGTTTCTTTCTTCCGTACGAAAACTGATTATATATGTCCTCAACATCAATAACACTGACTTTCAATCCTAAGGTATTCTCTCTGTATGACGCTAAACGTTGAGCTTGCTCAAGAAACTCTTTATGACTGATATAAACAGCATCTATCTTGGTATCATTTCGAAGATTGACATTATTGACACTCGAAATCCTATCAACATTCTTAACTGCTGCGAGGTCGCAAAGTAAATATTCTGCATCTCCGGGCAGTGTTATGTCAAACTTATGATTTATACTAATATCCGATGTAAACATTTCAGAGAAGCCGGCTGCTCCCTCTGCTATTTGCTCGTGTTTTAAAGCGCTGCCTTTAATAAAACCGCCTGCATAAACTTTACCTGCGGAAAAATCATCCACAAAAACAGCACCAAGATTTTTTATTGATGAAAAATTATTTGTAATTTGTAATTCAGAAAGAATAAGAATAGCTATTGCAGTGCCGTTCGAAAGTGAATTTATGTATGTATTATGGCTGGCATCATCTCCCGCAAAATGTTTGTAGGAGTAATCCCCACCGTCAGCGCTGTATGAAAACACATGAATACCTTGATTTTTAGAAGATATGATACTGTCTCCTATTCCGAGACTCGCATAAGTATCTGATTCGACAGAACCTCCTAATCTGAACAAAACACCGGATTCATAACTGTTGAATTCTTTTATTCTAAAATTATCCTTATCGAATGCAAACAATCTTGAACTATTGAATCCATAAGGTCTGACTCCGAAATCATTGTCTGGTGCTTTGAATTCAAGTAATCCTTTGTAAGCTGTAGGCATTACATTGCCTTTAATTTCGATAAAATCAATGTTCACTTTTTGATTAGCTACTTCATACACTTGCTTAGTTTCTACACTTAGATTGTTTAATCCGTGTAAGAATCCGTTTTTAGAATCAGTGTAATCCATTGACCTGAAATGATAACCGTGTAGCGAATCACGCTGTTTCAGAGAGCCGTTTATCTTATAATATAAATCATAATGAGTGAGAACGTCCGGCTTTGGCCTGTCATAGGAATTCGAATCCTGATTTGTCCTGTACCACAAGCTCATGGTAATTTTATCATCTACATTGTCTGATGGAGACAGCAATAAATTATGCTCGAAGATGTAATCTGTGATAACGGGGTTAGAATTCCTTGGTAGTAGAATTGCCCAATACCAACCTTCACCAATTACTGTTCTTGTATCATTAAAGTTACTTTTTGCTACAGTTCCGTCGAAATATAAACTGTTAAATTCAGAACCGATGCCATACACTTTATCATATTCTATATGTCTGTCAATATTGATTGAATTAATATATGAATCATTATGAACTTCTGTGGTGGGAAGTAGCATACATCTCGTGCCCTCATAAGATACGTCGTAAGTAACATAAAATGATTCGTAGTTTGTATAGGTATCAAACCAACTCGTATCTCCGGCAGCTCTTTTGCCATAGAAAATCAGTTCGGTTTCAGGTAATAGAATACCCGAATCATCAGGAATATAGTAAGGATATGATTTTCCTTTGTGTATCAGATGCAAATATTTTGATTCCTTGCCGACTAAATCTGATAAATATGGTGATAAATCGGAAATTTTAACCTTGTATAGTACATCCTTTTCCGTTTCGATTTTTACATAATTGAGATTGGTATTAAACCAATCGGAATTCATGAGTTCCGGAAAATCTAAAGACTTTTTGTTGTCTCTTACCTTTATCAATTCGCTCAGATGCTTTTTATTGATTATTGAAGAGAAGAAAAGCTGTTCATTATTAGGTATGTAAGTATCACTTGAATTTATGATACCATTAAGTTTTATGATAAAATTAACTGTCTCCAATACATAAATCTTACCCGACTCAGAGTCATATCTAAAAGGGTTGAATGTAAGTGTCGTTACCTTAATGCCCCTTTGTAATTCTGTTTTGCCGATATTTATATTATAATTGTCCGGAATAATCATGTCAGGTGATAAATCAATGTCTGATACTCTTTCCGATATTATATCATATTCCAAATTTGAATTATTATCGTTGACGGCAATAAGAAAGCTGAGTGCATCATAATTGCCGCTCATGCTTACCTTATTGTAATCAAATCCTTCAACAGATAAATATTTACTGTTTTCAATAGAATTAATGTATGGTTTTAAACCACTAACCGAAATCATAATATCTTCATTACTCTCTTCGATTATTACCTGCCCGGAGAAAACATTCACAACAAGTAAAATAATAAATACTGCAATGCCGGATAAAAATTTCACTGACATTTTCATGTGTATTAAGCCTAACTAAATTAAAACAAAACCATACATTAAATTTATTGACGAATATCAGTATTAAATAAGATAATCTTAAATCAAATGAAACGGTCATATAGATAAACACATGAAAGTCTAAAATGTAACAAAAAAAACTGTCCGAAATGAAAAAATCGGACAGTTTTTTATAAAAAGATTTATCTTTTCAGTACTTATCTTCTCGAATCACCGCCATAAGTCTTGTAAGAATTAGGTTTTTCATCTCTCAATGAGAACATAATTTTCTTGGCAATTTCTTCAGCAACAACCTTTTGAATTTGGTCACCACTTGTCATATAGTCCTCGATGGCAGTTTCAACTCTTGCACGAATAATTTCGGCAGTTTGTCCGACGAGTGCGTTAGAAAGCTGGTGAATGTCAGCTTGCTGACCGCGTAATGCTTCAAGCTGGCTACGGTTAGCATCTTCCATTTTCTTAAGCATTCTATCCATACGTTCTTCTTCTTCAGTATAAATAAGTGTGAGTGCCAGCAATGAAAGCATCGTAAACTCAAGAGCAATCGCAAGAAGGATGAAAGACGGACGTGCAGCCGGTATAAACTTCAAACCGCGAATACCTACAGCCACGATAAGGAAGGCTGCACCACCATAAGCAAGACCTGTTACGAAGTTTGAATACTTTTCAGTAAAATGGTGAGACATATAAAGTCTGAAACCTTTCAGAATAAGAAGTCTGTTTCTTCTCCACAAAAGAGCATTCTTTGTATCTTGAATTTCGATAACAACGAAGTCTGAGAAAAACTCTTTGATACGCGTATATACTGCTTCATTCCTGAAAAAGACTATGTCTGTATCATTATCGAAAACATCTGCAAATCTTGCAGATTGGAAAGGTGATGCTATATCTTCGGTCATAGTCCTGTCCCAAATCAATCTGAAAGCAGAACGTACCTCACTGATTTCCTTCTCGGCAAGTTTGTCGTCAGGCATTATCAGTAACTCGATGACATCATCAGAAAATCCGGTCTGAAGGCGGAGCTTAACCTTAGTATTCTCAATTTGTCGGTCAAATAAGACAGCCATGAATCCTATTCCTGAAGGCATAAACATGGTCAGAAGCAGAGCTGTGGCAAATGACAACACTAACGCTACTATACTGAATCCAATATAAGGCTCCAAGATGATTGCCATCTCCCCAAGGATTGGCGCTTTCACATACCACTCATTTTTTGCCTTCGAATAACCGTGTTCATCTTCAGCACGCACTTTCCAAGAAAAGTCAAAAATGTATTCCTTGTTGATTGCATCTTTGGTTATTTCCTTGCCGATATTTGCAAGTTCTTTATCTTTGGAGGTTGAACCCCATACTAAACCATCGAAATCCACGAATCCTACTCTTGCCTGCTGCTCCAATGTCGGCTGGAATAGTGGCACTACAAAGCCGGCTATCATGTTTGGTACAAGTGTGAAGAAGTAAAAGTAGAAAAAAGCGGCTGCCATCACAAAGAGCAATAGCATTTGCGGAAGCCCAATCTTGAACTTCTTGGTTTTAGTAGAAAAATTCTTATTTGTCATCCGAGTATAACTCCTTATTACTTTAATAAACCAATTTCAATTTTAATATTTTCAATTTAACCAAATTTCAAATTCAAATCTACAAAAAAAATTCCTGATAAAACAATACTTTTTTCAATATTATGAAAAAAAGTTTAATATTTAACTTTATTTTTAATTAAACATTTTTTAATTTTCAAAGTTAACTCAATTTGTCGAAATAATCAAAAGATTTTTTTTATTTATCACTGATGTTGATAAATATTATGCTTTCAAGATATTAAGTGCATTGTATTTCATGGATAAGTACTCATATCGTCCATCAACGAATCCTACGAAAATGTTTCGTTTATCTCATTAATTGACTTTCATTTGTCCAAATATTTGCACAAAAGCCGGCAATTCTGTTTATGACTTACATCATAAACAGTCTGCCGACTTATTAAAATAAACATCACAGGTTTCTGCTGACAATAACTGCTTTAACAGATATATACCCGGAATGATAAATATGCACGAAATAAACTCCTTGTGGAAGATTACTTGCGGGTATATACAGTTGGTTTCTGTCAACGCTCACTGCTGTTAAATCAATTTTTTCACCAATCAAGTTAAAAATACTGATTTTCGGTTTTACATCACTTATGACATCATATATGACCTTAATCTGCTCGGAAATTCTGTCATAATATATTTCTGTATCTATTCCGGCAAGTTGATTATAATCATCCACACTCGTTGGGTCATGACCTATGCCACGGAGGATAATTTGCTTCTGTGGATTAATAGCGTCGTTACTGAATATTCTCAACTGGGCGTTTTTGTTTCCTGCTGACATAGGCTCAAAGAGCAGCTTAATCTTAACACTTTCACCTTGTTTGAGATTATACATCTCGGTTTCGCTGATAGGAGTAATCGAGCTTATAGAAAACTTTTTGTTATTAGCCAAGACGAGTTCAATCTTTTCTATATTCAGACCACTTTCATTAGCCGGAAATATTTCAAGTTCCAGCTCTTTGTCTTCGTCAAGGTTTACTTCACCGAAATCCAAAGTATCGTTTTCAAGATTGTATGCTAAGGCAGGCAATGGTGCCACCCTGAATTCCTCGGAATAGTAATTACCCCAGTCAACAGGGAAATTTTTAAACGGTGAGCCCTCAATCGAAAAATTCAAGCTGCCTTGTTTCAAGCCAATACTTTGATATGCCCAGAATCCAAGTCCAAAACCTTCGGTATTAAGAACGGTAAATCTGTAGCATCCGTTATCAAGTTCGACATCGTCCTCGTATTTTGCACTGTTTTGAGTGCTTGTACGGGAAAAGATTACATTACCTTCACTGTCTTCAAGGTAATATTGAATCGGAGAATTTATACCGAGGACATCAGAATTCGGTGTATTCAGATTAATTGTGAAATTACTGAAGTAAATCGGAGTATCGAATTTGAAGGGTACTGTTTTCAAATTGTTGTACGGGTTTTCATCGGCAACTCCATTAACATCTGTTATTTCGACAATAAACAAATCGGGAGCATCGGGATTATAAAAGTTATTATCAGGTATAATCAATTCGACTTCCGACATAAATTCCAGAGGACTGTCCAAATTCATTTCAATACTTTTCAAATTGTCCGGATCATTGCCGTAATTTAATGTTACTTTCGTTATTGGGACACTGCCTACATTCTGGATTTTTATTATCGGATTGGAGCATACCGGATTAAGTCTGTTATATTGTCTGTCATTATTTGGAGCAATAATTTCATTTATTCTGCAATCGAGCTCATGGTTAATATCGCCATAGGTAAATAAGAACCCTGTCAAAACCCAATTAGGCTTAGTGTTATCACCGCCTGTCCAATTCAAGTCGTAGTACTCCATGTCATAATCCACAGTGTGAGTGCTACCGGGACTAATGAAGGGTGTTAGCTCGTAATCATAAGGCTTTACCTCAGCACCGGGGCACCAGTTACTCCTGTCATAAATCCATGTACCACCCTGCGGGTAAACAGGTATATCACCGCATTCACGCCATACATATTGTTCATAACGTTTAACACCGTCAACTTTTGCCATGCCGAGCTTTCTACAAAACTCGGCGCAGTTATCGGCTGTACCTCCGAAGCCATGACCGCTTTGAATCACTCTCATTGACGCTGTTTTCTCCTCTTCGGTGAATTGGTATTCAATAGGAGCAACTTGAGACTCAAAATTCTTATCATAGGTTATACCAAAAAACTGCCATAGCTTTGTTATATTAACAACATTCCTCGGAGCTGTTCCTTCAATAAATTCAAATGTCAATTCGAGGTCCTCTTGCGAGGTTTGCTCATAAGGGTCTCCCCAACCGCCGTTTGGAGATGCCAAATGAACTCTTCCCCTTAATAAAGGGGCAAGATCAGTAACATCCATTGTCCAAGTTACACCGTCACCTAAATCTAAACCGTTCCCGTAGGGCGTAATATATCGAAATATTTCCCAACGGTCGTTAAATGTAACTTCATCATCATAATAGACTCTTGTTTTGCGTAAAATAAGAACTGAATCAGGCTCTACATAGCTCGAATCAATTGCCGTTCCTTCATCGTCAAAAACATAATTATCATAATAAGCAGGCCAAACCCTCATACTATCTGTTAATTGACTTGGAGCATCCGGATTATTATAAAATTCCACGAGAATTGATGCTTTCGGTGACTTGATAATATGCTTCTCACCGTTTATGATTTCTTGGGTGTAAGTCCAAGAAGTATCTTTCATGTATGACAACTCCTCGACAAGCTTTTTGTCTGCTCTGAAGCTTGGGGCATACCATTGATTAACAAATACATGCGATAAATAATCCCATTCACCGCATGGTTTACCCGGGGGACAACGCAACTTGAAATGAAGTAATATCCTTTGATATTCTTTACTGTCGTCCGGAAAATCAAACCAGCCGATTCTCCTCTCTTCAAACTCGATTGTTCGTACAATAGTTACATCACCGGGAGCCGATGTTAAATCACCAACTCTAAGAAGCAACATAATTAAAATAAGTGTAAAAATTTTATACATATTTTTCTTTCATTCGTTTTCTACAATAAATAAACTTAGCATAATTTTCGCTTATTTGCAAATAATCTATAATTTTTGTTCAGGTTAGTGCTTGAATACATGTAAGACTTGACAATTGGCTACTACTTTTCTATCATATTTTTTTATGTATGCTCTTTAAACTCTTATCGTAATAAGATAAGAACAATTTAATCGTCAAATTATAATTACGCCATACTGTTTTATTGAAACAATGGTAGTGCTTGCAACGTATAAGAAACAATTACAATGAATACGGAGATTAGATGAAGATACTTAAAGTAGAAGGTATTTCCAAGACTTTCGGAAACTACAAGGCAGTGAATAATATCAGCTTCGAAGTTGAGGAGGGTAAAATTTTTGGACTTCTCGGTCCAAATGGAGCCGGCAAGACCACGACAATACGGATGATTACAAACATCATCTATCCGGATAAAGGGAAGATTGAAATTTTGGGAAAATCAACCGGTCCGGATATTCAAAATTCTATTGCTTATCTCCCTGAAGAGCGTGGTCTATATAAGAAGCTGAAAGTCCTCGACCAGCTTATTTATTTTGCGAGATTAAAGGAAGTGCCGAAAGATATAGCTATATCAAGAGCAAAAGAATGGCTTTCAAAATTGGGTGCTGCCGGATGGGAAAATAAAAAGATTGAGGAGCTCTCAAAGGGTATGCAGCAAAAGGTTCAGTTTATTGCTACCATACTTCACGAGCCGCCAGTGCTGATTCTCGATGAACCATTCTCAGGTTTTGACCCGATAAATACAGAGCTACTTAAGTCAATAATCATTGACATGAAAAATGCCGGCAAGACTATTATACTTTCAACTCATGTAATGTCCCAAGTAGAGCAGTTATGTGATGATTTGGTGCTGATTAATAAAGGAAATGTCGTCTTATCAGGTGCAGTAAGAACAATTAAATCAAGTTACGGTAGTAATACTGTCATAATGGAATTTGATGGTGACTCAAACTTCCTGAATGAATTACCGGGTATTAAGATAAACGACATCACCACTCACAGAGTAGAATTTAGAGTTGATAACCACGAATTAACAAGTAATCACATTCTTAAGACAGCAATGAACAATAATGTTACAATTTTTAAATTTGAAAAAGTAGAGCCAAGCCTGCACGAAATATTCATCGAAGTAGTAGGAAACGAAAACAAGAAGGAGATCAAAGATGCGGTCTAAAGGTTCAAAAATATTCACTATTATTCAACATGAATACATATCTAAAGTCAAATCCAAGGGGTTCATACTCAGTACAATATTAGCTCCACTGGCTATAGTAGCTATCTATGGAACCGTGATTGCTGTTACTTTGATGTCCTCAGGTGAGACTACAAAGAAAATCGCAATCAGAGATTTGACAGGGCAAATTGGTATTGAGCTTGTTTCAAGGGATACTTCCAAATTCTTCATTACAGAAAAATCCGAAGAAGAATTAAGACAAGAAGTCCTTAGTAGCGAACTCGACGGTTTTATGATTATTGACGATAAATTTCTCGAAACCGGATATGGTAACGTATATACTTCCGGTGGCGGAGGCCTTGGTTTTATCAGCTCTATCGAACAAAATACCGAAGATATTATAGTAAACAAGAAATTAAAAGAAATTGGAGCGGAGAACAGTATTATAGACCTTGTCAACAGAGGTGTCAGCATTACTACAAAAAAGGTAACCCTAGAAGGTTCACGCGAAGATTATTCTCAAATGCTGGCTTTCCTCGGTTATTTCCTCGGATTCCTGATTTATGGTTTAATGTTTACTTACGGTTCATTCGTGATGCGCGGTGTTATTGAAGAAAAGGCAAACAGAATCGTCGAAGTTATTGCTTCATCAGCACGCCCTTTTGAAATCATGTTTGGAAAAGTCGTGGGAATTGGTGCTGTCGGGCTTACTCAAGTATTATT
>JBAYPL010000048.1:0-13026 GCA_041677745.1 Kapaibacterium sp. (SeqCode) | reverse complement strand
TTATACCTACGGATTCTTCCACTTAGTTACACATGCTTGGTTTAAAGCTTGTTTATTCCTTGCTTCAGGTTCTGTCATACATGCCATGCACCATTCATTGCATAAATTGAATGATCATCATACAGATGCACAGGATATTAGGAATATGGGCGGTCTAAGAAAAACCATGCCCAAGACCTATTTCACATTTTTACTTGCAACCGTAGCAATTGCCGGAGTGCCACTTACTTCCGGTTTCCTCAGTAAAGACGGAATTTTGGCTGGCACACTTGCTTTCGGAAATCTAAGCGGTCATTGGATAATACCTGTTCTCGCATTTGTATCTGCAGGCATGACAGCATTTTATATGTTTCGACTGACTATACTGTCTTTCCACGGTGATGCGAAAACTGAAGCCGCAAAAATGACACATGAAAATAATTTCCAAATTCTTGTGCCGCTTATTGTATTAGCCGGATTATCAATTTGGATTTTCTACTCATTCAACCCGATTGACGCTTCTTCCGGATGGTTTGCAAAATCGTTTAAACCGGTTGCAACAGTTGTTCCGGCAGAATATCAATTCGATTTTATCTTGCCGCTTGACAATACTGCTCATAATGGCGATGAACATAGTGTCTTAAACAAACTTGAAGAAGAAATGCATCACCAGCATTATACAGCTATGGGCTTGTCCTTGCTCATAGCAGGATTAGCTATTCTGCTCGCATTCTTGTTCTATCAATTTAAGAAAATCAATGCGGATAAAGTTGCTGATTCTATCAAACCTCTTTATCTGTTTTCATACAACAAATGGTATATTGATGAGATTTATCAAAAATCATTCATCGGCGGTACTATTTTATTGACGAAAATTATGTACTGGGTTGATACTTATATTATTGACGGTATAGTAAACGGAGTCAGCTACATAATAAGAGTATTAGGTACATTTACCGGTAAATTTGACCTCGGTGTCGTAGATGGATTAGTAAATCTTTCAGGTGGAGTTGTCGGATTTTCAGGCTCTATCCTTAGAAAATTACAAACCGGCAGGGTGCAAACGTACTTACTACTTAGCGTATTAGGCTTGATAGCTGTTATTTGGTGGATTGTTTAATAAAAATGAAATTAAAAATAAAAAATAAATTGGAGGATTAATGTCAGGCACAATCAACATATTAGGGGTAGGTATTCTAACCTGGATAACATTCCTGCCTATTATCGGTATGATTGCAATTCTTGCCATACCAAGCGGCAAAGATGAAGCCAGCCGTGCCAAGTCATTGAATTATTTCAGATATATCACGCTGTTTGTAACTTTCATACAGTTGGTATTATCGTTAATATTATATTCGAATTTCAATTTCTCACTTCCGGGTATCAACGATGCATCTACTATGCAATTCGTGGAACGTTTCACATGGATACAGGTCACCGGTCTGCCAATGTTCGATAACCTGAAGGTTGAGTACTTCCTCGGAATAGACGGTATAAGTATGCCTATGTTGCTGCTTACTGCTCTGGTTTCGACTCTAGCAGTATTTGCATCTTGGGGTATTAAAAAGGCAGCAAAAGGCTATTTTGCAATGTATTTGTTGCTTGTAACCGGAATGATGGGTGTATTCGTAGCATTAGATTTTTTCCTTTTTTATGTGTTTTGGGAAATCATGCTGTTACCGATGTATTTCCTCATAGGAATCTGGGGTGGACCACGCAAAGAGTATGCAGCTATTAAGTTTTTCCTCTATACCCTGTTCGGCTCAGTATTTATGCTATTGGTTATAATTGCTCTTTATTTCGCTGTTGGTTCTTTCAATATGTTTGACATGATGGACCCGACAAAATTTGACCAAGAATCAATCTTATACGGATTCGGAACTAATTGGAGGTACATTGCTTTTGCAGCATTGTTTGTAGGATTTGCCATAAAAGTACCGATAGTACCGTTTCACACATGGCTTCCTGACGCACACGTAGAAGCACCAACAGCTATATCTGTTATTCTTGCAGGCGTACTTCTGAAGATGGGTACTTACGGTATGATAAGAATAGCTTGGCCTATGTTTCCTGATGCGGTTGTATATTTCAATTGGTGGATTGCATTAATTGGTGCTGTAAGTATAGTTTACGGAGCCTTATGTGCTTTGGCACAATTCAGCGTCGGTAAGAGAGACTTGAAAAAGATGATAGCATATTCATCGGTAAGCCACATGGGCTATGTAATGCTCGGTCTGTCGGCTCTTAACACTGAAGGGTTGATTGGAGCCATCTTCCAAATGTTCAACCACGGTACAATAACTGCAATGCTCTTTATGATTGTCGGTGTAATTTATGACAGAGCTCATACAAGAAGTCTTGATGATTTCGGCGGTTTAGCTAACAAGATGCCTGTATATACCGCTATCATGACAATTGCCTTCTTTGCAGCCATTGGTCTTCCCGGACTAAGTGGATTCGTAAGTGAGATATTGGTATTCTTGGGTGCTTTCAAAACTTATCCGATGTTTGCAATTATTTCCGGCTCCGGTATTGTTTTAGGTGCTGCTTATATGCTCTGGTCACTACAAAAAGTATTTTTCGGTAAATTGCCGGAAAAATGGAAGGGACCATGGGACCCGACAGGTAAAATTTACAAGAACGACGATGTTAATTATGTTGAACTTAGTGGTCTTGTACCATTGGTAGCTGTAATAATCTATTTGGGTTTAAATCCAAATCCGATAATCGACGTTATGACTTCATCTGTCAATCACTTTGTTGAATTGATAAGGATAAGCGGTAACTTTGCCGGTATGTAATTAATTATTGTTGAAATAAAAAGAAAAGAATAGATATGTACGATGCAATAGTCAATGACTTAATAAACAGTCTCGGGTTCTTCAAGCCCGAGCTGGCATTGCTTTCAACTTTTGTATTAGTGATAATTTCAGACTTAGTTGTCAAGAACAACAAGGTTAATGCTATATTATCAATTATCGGCTGTGTTATTACGGGTATTTTTTTGATTATGCAATCGGGTCTGACCACAGATGTTTTTAATAATATTGCCGCTGTTGACCCTTTTGCTGACTTTTTCAAAATGATAATATTGATTTCAACTGTTCTTGTATTGATAATGTCCGAGTTTTCGGAAGAATTACACAGAAGAGATGTCTGGATGGGTGAATATTATATGCTCGTCTTAGGCATGTCAATCGGTATGTTCCTGTTGGCAGGTGCATCAAATCTCATTCTCATTTACTTGGCTGTTGAAACCATGAGTATGAGTTCTTATGTTCTTGCCGGCTATACAAAAGAAATAAAGCGTTCCAGCGAAGCATCTTTAAAATATGTAATATTCGGCTCTTTGTCTTCCGGTATCATGGTTTACGGTATGTCTATCATGTTCGGTATGACAGGCTCTTTGAATATTTACGAAATACAATCTTACTTCATGGCAAACGGTTTGAACGAATTAGCTGTGTTCATTTCAGGATTGATGATAATTGCCGGTTTTGCTTATAAAATTTCGGCAGTACCATTTCATTTCTGGACTCCCGATGTTTATGAAGGTGCTCCGGTCACAATCACGGCTTATTTGTCTGTTGCTTCCAAAGCAGCAGGATTTGCCATATTTATACGATTTATTAAATTAACTTTCTTCGACAGTATCTCAGCCACACAGGATTCATGGAACATGATTTCGAATTTGCCTTGGGATTATGTTGTTGCATTGATAGCGATAATAACCATGAGCTTAGGCAATATGGTTGCTCTTTGGCAGAGTAATGTAAAAAGATTGCTTGCTTACTCATCAATTGCACATGCAGGATATTTACTTATGGGTGTTGTCGTGATGTCAGACTCCGGTATTATGAGTGTCCTGGTGTATTTCTTCTTCTATTTACTGATGAATTTTGGAGCTTTCTTCGTAGTAATGCTTTTTGCTCATAAGATTGGCAGTGAAGAATTAGATGATTATGAAGGTATTGGATACAGAGCTCCCGTACTGGCTACATTTATGACAATTTTTCTGATTTCTCTGACGGGACTACCCCCTACCGCAGGTTTCGTTGGCAAATTGGTATTGTTTGGTGCTGTAATCGAAGGTGGTTGGTATTGGCTTGCTGTTATTGGTGTAATTAATAGTGTGATATCACTCTTTTATTATGCTAAAATTATTAGAAATATGTGGGTTAGAAAGGTTGATAATGGTAAACCGGCTTTCTCATTTTCTTATGTAAGTCAGTTTGTTGTATTGATTCTCGCGGTTCCGACTATTTTGTTCGGATTGTTCTACGGTCCTATCCTCAGATGGGCAGAATTATCAGTTAAGATGTTTATGGGTAACTGATAATTTTTGAATATATTATAAAAAAAATCCTTTTGATTAATCAAAGGGATTTTTTTTATTGATTAAAACAATAATAATTTCTTAATATATAAGTCAATTTAATTATATTTATAATCTTGATAATTGAAATGTTAGAAACCATTGGACTTATATTTTCCGAAATTATTTCCATGTTCATTGAAATGGCACCCTATATAATTTTGGGATTGATATTTGTTGCATTATTAAATTTTTTTGTCAGCAAAGACTTGATTTCAAAACACATCGGTCAAAACAACTTTCTTTCATTATTTAAAGCAGCTATCTTCGGTGTTCCATTGCCTCTTTGCTCTTGTGGTGTTGTTCCTACTGCTGTCTATATGGCTAAAAATGGTGCTTCAAAAGGTGCAACAGTTTCATTCTTAATCTCAACACCGCAAACCGGAATAGATTCAATCATCGCCACATACGGAATGCTGGGTCCTTTGTTTGCAATTTTCAGACCCTTCGCAGCTTTGATTATGGGTATTTTAGGTGGTATCTCGGTTAAGTACTTTGGTGATAGTCAAGAGTCGTACGAAAAACCTAAGTTTATCGGTCTAAAACAGATGATTGATAAACCAATTTCTAAATTAAAAACAAAGAAACTATCATTTGATTCAATCAAACAAACCATGCGATATTCATTTGTTGAATTTGTGGATGATATATCTGTTCAGTTTATGGCTGGTGTGATTATAGCCGGATTAATAGCATATTTTATTCCTGATAATTATTTCGGAGATTCCGGAATTAGTTCCGGAATTGTAGGGATGTTGATTATGATAATAATCGGTGTACCGATGTATGTTTGTGCCACGGCTTCAATTCCTATAGCAATGTCTTTGATTATGAAGGGGTTTTCACCGGGAGTTGCTTTTGTATTTCTTGCTGTTGGTCCTGCAACTAATGTAGCTACAATTGCAATCATAAGTAAATCCTTAGGCAAAAGAATAACAGTGATTTATATCTCTGCAATTGCATTACTGTCAATCATTATGGGTTATTTTCTGGACTTTATCTATTACATGACGGGTGATTCCGGTATTTTCCATAATCACATCCATACTCATGAATCAATATTTCTTACTCCTGAAATGAGTTATGTCATTTCCGTGATATTTTTATTAATAATTATATTATCTTTTTATAGGAAATTCGTAGCAAAGTATTTCAAGAATAATGACGATATTATCGAACATCAGGATATGATTAAGGTTGAAATTAAAGGCATGACATGCAACCATTGTGTTGCTACTGTTTCTGAAACAGCTATGAACATAACCGGATTATCAAGAATTGAAATCAGCCTCGAAGAAAATACAGCATATATAGAAGGAGATTTTGATATGGATAAATTTAAGACAGAGATTGAAAACGTTGGATATAAAGTAGTAAATGTCAAACAATGATATTAAGAAATGAAAAAAATTATATTTCTTCACGGTGCACTTGGTTGCTCCGAAAATTTCGATACAATTAGGAATGAAGTTCAAAGCAATTTTGATACTTATTCCTTTGATTTTTATGGTCACGGAAGTTTAAGCTCACATGACGGAGCATTTTCTATTGAAAATTTCACTGCTCAACTCAGGGATTTCATTACTGAAAATTCCCTGTCGGAAGCAGACATTTTCGCATATAGTATGGGAGGATATGTTGCCCTTAATTATTGCCTTCAATATAAGGTTAATAAAATCAAGTTAATGACATTCGCAACAAAATTTGATTGGAATCCGATTACAGCCCAAAAGGAAGTTAAAATGTTGAATCCGGATAAAATTATCGAAAAGGTTCCCAAATTTGCAGATGATTTGATTAGAATGCATGGAGATAATTGGAAGATAATGCTTCAGAAATCTGCTGACTTGATGCTGAGAACAGGCGAAAATCCTTTGTTGACACCTGATATGTTGTCTTCCTTAACGAATAAGGTTAGAGTATGTGTTGGTGATAAGGACCTTATGGTTTCAATTGATGAGTCTATGTTAATTCAAAGAAGTCTTCAGAATTCAAGCTTAACGGTTTTTCCCGATACAGCTCATCCACTCAATAAGATAAATATCAACAGACTTAAGTATGAAATTATTGACTTTTTCTCTAAGTAAATGGTTAAAAGTTAAGTTTTATATCTATTAAATCAGCATTTTTATGTGAACAGAGTAATTTGAACATTTCTGTCAATTCAATAATTGGAGTACTAATATTGAATAAGTTAAGGTGTTGAGAAAGCAATTGACGGTAAATATCATTCAAACTTTTATAAAATATTATAAATTATAATCGTTTTACTAAAATTATATTTGATTAGAAATTTAAATAAAATTCGGAGTAACTAAATGAATATTCTTGTTTTTGTATCAAGAGTACCGGATACCGCTACAAAAATATTTGTCGGATCTGACGGAAAAAGCATTGATTCAAAAGGTGTTAAGTATATTTTAAACCCATATGATGAATTTGCACTCGAAGAAGGACTTCGTTTGAGAGAAAAGAATGGTGGAACAGTCAGTGCTGTTACAGTCGGTGCCAGCGAATCATCGGAGATTTTACGTACTGCTCTTGCCATGGGGGCTGATAATGCAGTGATAATAAAAGGAGAAAATTTTGATTCTTATCAGACTGCCCATAATTTGGCTGAATATGCAAAATCAAACGGATTTGATTTGATACTCACCGGGAAGCAAAGCGTGGACTTTGATTCTCTTCAAGTTCCTTCAATGGTCGCAACGATGCTTGATATTCCTTCTGTATCCGTCGTGTCAAAATTAGAAATCAACGGCGGAAATGTTACTGCCGAAAGAGATGTAGAAGGTGGCAGAGAATTATTAGAAACTACTCTTCCATGCCTCATAAGTTGTCAGAAAGGACTAAACGAACCTCGTTATCCGAAACTGCCGGACATCATGAAGGCTAAAAAGAAACCAATAAACGAAATTGACGCAAAAGCAATAGAACCGTCAATTGTGATTACCGGCATGGAATTACCAAGCAATCAAAGAGTCGGCAAAATTTTAGGTGACAGCGAATCAGACATAAACGAAATCGTCCGCAGTCTTCACCAAGATGCTAAGGTTATTTAATTCAGTAATTAAGTTAAGGAAAAATAAATTATGAGTAAAATTTTAGTATATCTCGAATCAAACAACAATACTCTGAAAAGAGTTTCTTTTGAATTGATAACTGCGGCTAAAAGTATCGGAACAGACGTAACCGGTGTCTTAATCGGAGCCGGTGAGGAAACGGCAAAATCATCACAAGATTACGGTTTATCAGAATTGATAACAATTAGTTTTGGAGCTAATAATCCATATTCCTCGACCCAGCATGCTGCTGCACTGAATAACCTTGTAAAATCCAAAGGATTTGATACAATCATTTTTCCGGCTAATGCTACCGGCTTGGAATTAGCACCGCGAGTATCTGTTTTGGTTGATGGAGCGTATATTTCAGATGTGGTTTCAATCAAAAATGAAGGCTCAGAACTTATTGTTCAGAAGCCTGTTTATGCAGGAAAAGCATTGATTAGTGCTAAGTTTAACAGACCTGTAAAAGTACTTTCGTTGCGTCCGAACGTGTTTACGGCAGTCAAATCTCCTGCTGCTTCACTCAATGTAAGTAGCTTTGACTCAGGAGTAAGTGATTCAGAAGCTAAAGTGAAAGTCAAGAGCTTATTGAAGAACGAAGGTAAGCTGGATGTACTCGAAGCAGACATTGTCGTATCGGGCGGAAGAGCTGTGAAAGGTCCTGAAAATTATCACTTAATCGAGAACTTAGCAAATGTATTGGGCGGCGCTGTCGGAGCTTCAAGAGCCGTCGTTGATGCAGGCTGGAGACCACATGCCGAACAAGTAGGTCAGACCGGTAAGACAGTGTCTCCTACTTTATATGTTGCTTGTGGTATATCCGGAGCTGTTCAGCATCTTGCAGGTATGTCAAGTTCAAAAGTAATCCTTGCAATCAATAAGGATAAGGATGCTCCAATTTTTAAAGTTGCTGATTATGGATTGGTTGGTGATATTTTTGAAATACTGCCAAAACTTACTGAAAAAATTAGCTCCGTCAAAGGTTGATATTTTAAGTTTTTCAAAAAATGCACAGACTTGTTTCCAATCTGTGCATTTTTTATATTAAGTATCCCGTAGTTTGACCTCTAAAACCATTGATGAAGTCAGAACTTGACATTCTTCGCTTATTATTAGGTTTAAGTTCAACGATTTCAATATCATTAGTTGCTGTACCTACAATAAATCCATTCTTGCTCACAATATATTGACTTGCTTCAAGAGAATTGCTTGCTAATATTTTTACTTTCAACAACTTAATCGGTTCATTTGACATAACTGTCCAAGCACATGGATATGGAGATAGTCCTCTTATGAAATTAAATATTTTTTCAGAGTTTTGATTCCAATCAATTTTAGTATTATTCTTTGTAAGTTTCGGAGCATTTGTTGCAAGCACATCATTCTGACTCGAAGTTTTATAATGTCCATCCGATAACAGATTTATTGTCTCTATTGTCAATTCAGCAGCAAGTGGCATCATTATATCATGCAGTTCTCCAGCTGTCATATCCGGACCTATTCCAATCTTCTTCGTGAGCAACACTTCTCCTGTATCAACTTTATCTTTCAATACAAAAGATGTTAAGCCGGTTTCCCTTTCACCATTAATGATTGCATGGTTAATCGGAGCTGCACCTCTGTATTTAGGCAAAAGACTACCGTGTATATTAAAAGATGCAATCCTTGGTATTTTATATAATTCGGCAGGTAAAATTCTGAAAGCAATAACGATAATCAAATCCGGCTTAAGAGCTTGAACTTCTTTGAGGAAGATTTCATCTTTGAGACTTTCAGGTTGTAATACAGGTATTCCGAGTTCAATAGCTTTAGATTTAACCGGTGAGGCTTGAAGCCTCAACCCTCTGCCTTTATGTTTATCAGGTACAGTAACAACTTGCTGAATTCCATATTTATTATGAATTGCTTCTAATGACGGAACGGCAAACTCCGGTGTACCCATGAATATTATTTTTAAATCAGACATAGTTTATCTGCTTACCCCCGAACTGCCAAACCCCCCATCAGAGCGTGATGTATCGCTCAATTTCTCACTTTCTTCCCACTCGACGTGTTCATATCTTGCAACCACAAGTTGGGCAATTCTATCGCCTCGCTTGACAGTAAAGGTATTTTTTGAGAAATTTGAAAGAATAATACCGACCTCTCCCCTGTAATCACTGTCTATAGTCCCGGGAGAATTCAAGGCGAATATACCGGATTTCAATGATAGACCACTGCGTGAGCGAACTTGACATTCATACCCTTTGGGAAGTTCCATTGATAATGCTGTAGGGATTAATACAGTGCCGAACGCTTCTATATTAATATCATCATCTATTGCTGCAAAAACATCCATTCCTGCCGAGCCTTCAGTCATATATGAAGGTAAAGGAAGATCATTGAACCGGCTACCTAATCTGCTTATTTTTACTTTTATACTCATATCATTTATTTATTTTGTCGGTTTAGAAAAAGTTTAAATTGTAATTATCATCATTTACACCTCGAATTGGACTCTGTTAGCACCGAAAATATCGCATAATCCGCTGACTGTTTCCATACTTAGTGGTAAATTTGCTTCAATCGAATAATAGGTCTTTTTAATAGTTTTATCCTGACTGGTCACGAAACATTTAAGACGAACAGACTGACCGTTTTTATTAACCAAATTATTCTTTACTTTAATAAGGTTATCTTTATCAGTATCATCTAAATTCAGCCATATTTTGTATCCTTTAGCAAATGTATGCATTGCACTTTCAAGATTCATTACCTCTTTGACTTCAATTTTGATTGTATCATCTCTTTCACTTAATTTTCCTCCCACATAGATAAAGGCATCTTCTTTGATAAGATGTTTATATTTTGCATACATGTCCGCCCATATCAGCAGCTCGGCTTTACCATTGAAATCTTCAATAAAACAAAATGCAATCTCATTATCTTTTCTGTCTCTTCTGACTCTAAGGTTGCTGACCATACCGCATACTTTCACGTCTTTCGGAGCTTCATCAATACCCAAAGATAAATCAATATTTGTAAAAGAACGAACATAAGGTTCATACTCATCAAGAGGATGGCCGCTGACATAGAAATTCAGAACATCTTTTTCTCGTTCCAACCTTTCCCTAATATCCCATTCTGAAACATCAGGAATCGCCGGTTCGGACACTATCATATCTTGCACATCACCTCCGAAGAGACTATCCATAGAGTCGTTACTTCCATCCTGAATTTTTTTCCCGTAATCTAAGGCAGTATCAATACAATCGAATAATGCTCTCCTCTTACCTTCCTCAATATTGTCGAAAGCTCCTGAAAGTATCAATGATTCAAGTGTTCTCTTGTTCATCACCTTGCTGTCCACTCTTCCGATAAAATCAAAAAATGACTTAAAGGGTTTCATTTTGCGAGTTTCAACAATACTTTCCACCACAGAAATACCAACATTCTTAATAGCGGCAAGTCCGAAATATATAGTCTTTGAGTCAGCGGTAAACTTAGCAAAAGAACGATTTATATCCGGTGGATATACTTTAATTCCATATCTTTTGGCTTCTTCCACAAGTTTTACAATTTTAGCTTGTGAAGAAAGTTCAGCGGTCATGTTGGAAGCCAAGAATTCGGCAGTGTAATGAGTTTTAAGCCATGCTGTTTGAAACGCAATGTATGAATATGCAACAGAGTGAGATTTATTGAATCCGTAATCAGCAAATTTATAAATTAAATCAAAAATTTCGAGGGCTAATTTTTCGCTTATCCCCTTGTTGGCTGCACCCGATATGAATAATGGTTTCATCTTCTCCATGTATGCAATCTGCTTTTTACCCATAGCCCGACGTAATATATCCGCTTGCCCTAAAGAGAAATCTCCGATTAACTGTACAAGTTGCATCACTTGCTCTTGATAAACTATGATTCCATAAGTTGCTTTAAGAGGCTTTTCCATTAAGGGGTGCAGATATTCCACAGGCTTTCGACCATGTTTACGCTCGATAAAATCAGGAATATTAGCCATTGGTCCCGGTCTGTAAAGAGCATTCATTGCTGTCAGCTCTTCGAGATTATGAGGTTTGAGCTGCTTAAGATATTCCTGCATTCCACCGGATTCAAATTGAAAGATTCCGAGAGTATCACCATTGGAAATCAAATCATAAGTTTTTTTATCGTGAAAGTCAATCTTATCAATATCAATTTTCACACCGTGATTTCTTTCGACCATCTCAAGAGCATTATCAATGATAGAAAGAGTTCGGAGTCCTAAGAAATCCATTTTAAGAAGACCGGCATTCTCCAAATCACTCATACTGTACTGTGTAGCAATCTCGGAATGTCCGGATTTACCTTTGGAAGGCGGCTGGTAGATAGGAACAAACTGAGTTATGTCTCCGGGACTTATCACTACTCCGGCAGCATGAATACCGGTATGTCTGAATTTCCCTTCCAGTAAAAGAGAATAATTAATCAATTCTTTTAATCGTGGGTCATCAGACTCTTTCACCCATTTGAGATCCGGTAATTGTAATGCCTTATTGAGTTCAACAACTTTCCCGAATTCTGTTGGAATCTGTTTTGTGATATTTTTTATTGTACTCAATTCAATACCAAGAACTCTTCCGACATCGGTTAGTACTGCCTTACTCGACAGTTTACCAAAAGTAATAATTTGAGCAACTGCTTCATCACCGTACTTTTCTTTTACATAATTTATTACAAGTTCACGCTTCTCATCATTAAAATCAATGTCAATATCGGGCATTGTAAATCTTTCGGGATTCAAGAATCTTTCGAAAAGTAAATTATATGGAAGCGGGTCAATATTGGTAATTCCGAGGCAGTACGCTACTATGCTTCCTACTGCCGAGCCTCTGCCAGGACCGACACTGCAGCCGAGTCTTTTAGCTGCATCAATGAAGTCCCAAACAATTAAAAAATATCCCGGAAAGCCCATACTAATGATTATATCGAGTTCATACTCCACCCTGTCTTTTATTTCTTCCGTAATTTCCTCATATCTCTCATGTAAACCTTTGTATGTGAGTTCTTTCAAATAATCATCAAGGGTTTCTGACTTAGATTCTGCCGGAATAGGGAAATCAGGCATTATTGTTTTCGTTTCAAGTTCAAATTCGCATTTATCTGCGATTTCCAGTGTATTTTCGATTACTCCGGGAAAATCTTTAAACAATTCTCTCATTTGCTCGGTTGACTTGAAATAGTATTCAGGTGTACCGTATCTTAGTTTAAGTATGTCAATCTTGTCATGTCCGGAGGCATCTCTAATATTCAAAAGTACATTATGTGCGTAGGCATGTTCTTGTTTGAGATAATGTATGTCGTTTGTGCAAATCATTTTAATACCGAGTGCTTCGGCTATCAATGGTGCTTGTTGAAGTATTAATGGGTCGTTTTCAAGATTATGGTTCTGTAATTCAATATAAAAATCATCACCAAATATATTCTGATAATATTTTGCTTCTGACAAAGCAAGCTCATAATTGCCGTCAACTATATGAGCATTTATCATACTTCCCATGCAAGCACTCGAACATACAATACCTTCGTGATATTTTTCAATTAATTCTTTATCAATTCGAGGTCTGTAATAAAAGCCTTCAGTATGAG
>JBAYPL010000047.1:0-13218 GCA_041677745.1 Kapaibacterium sp. (SeqCode) | reverse complement strand
CGACACCTGAAGCAGATTTTAGATTTATCGGAGGCAATGGTGGACTGCTCAATGCTAAAGCCGGTTACGGAGCCAGCAAAGGTGCGACAGGTTTCATCGCGGAGATGCACCATAAAAGAGCTGATAATATTGGTCTGACCAATTATCAAATATATGACTTTATGGCAAAAGGTAAGTTCGTAATTAATGAAAATTCCTCCGTAAATGCTAAGTTGGGTGTCTATGACGAAAGTTCCAACTCTACTTACGTAGGATTGACTCAATCAATGTATGATGAAGGTCAATATTATGAGCTGATAGCACCAAATGACAAACTTGATGTCAGGAGATATTCAGGCAGTTTGAATTATCAATCCACATTATCAAAAACTACGGTGTTCAATACGTCGGTGTTTGCGTACTCGACTACAAGATTTTGGAAAAGGCAGGATTTTTCGCGTTCATCGAGTGCAAGCAATCTGACCGGAACAGTTTTCGGTGACACAACTGTTGAAGGTGGAGCTATTTATATGAGAAATTCAACAGGAAATCGGAATAGAAGCTTTGATGTGTTTGGAGTACAACCACAGATAATATCCCATGTTGACTTGGGCGGAATTGTAAACGAATTGAATGTAGGAGCCAGATTCTTGATTGAACGAGCCTACGAGCAAAGAATAAATGGAACCAATTTCCTTGCGGAATCAGGTAATCTTGCTGAGGATGAAATTCGTTCCGGGCTTGCATTGAGCGGATTTATTCAGGACAGAATTCATGTTACCGATAAGATTATTGTTACACCGGGCATAAGATTTGAACATTTTGATTATGAACGGGACATAAGACGCATTTCTTCAAAAGATACTAATATCATTGCAAATAAGTCAATAGGCGAACTGATACCCGGATTAGGGATTAATTATAACCTCAGTGACAAAATTACTTTATTCCTTGGTACACACAGGGGGTTTGCACCACCAAGAACCAAGGATGCCATAACTAATGAAGGAACAGCTTTAGACCTTGAAGCTGAATTAAGCTGGAATTATGAATTTGGAGTGAGAACTTCATTATCAAATTCTTTATACATAGAATTGACTACATATATGCTCGATTTTTCAAACCAAGTGATTCCTGTGTCCGAATCAGCGGGAGGACTTGGCTTTGGGTTGATAAACGGTGGTGAAACGATGCACATAGGTATCGAATTATCACTAATGACAGACATTGGCAGAGCTTTAGACTTGAACAACTCTCTGGTATTTAGTGTGAATGGTACTTATTCGGATGCTAAATTCAGCTCCGACAGGTACTTGGGTTCCGGTAGCAAAAGAATTAACATCAACGGGAATCGTCTTCCTTATGCTCCTGAATTTGTTGTATCTTCAATGCTCCAATATAAAACTCATTTAGGTGTAGGATTTAATGTGAATTTCAGCTATGTCGGCGAGCAATATACCGACGAGCTGAACACTCAAGAGGCAAGCCCGTCGGGTGATATAGGTTTAATGCCTGATTATTATATACTTGACTTAACAGTTTTCTACGAAGTAAATCCGAATTTTGACATTTTCTTGTCAGCAAAAAATTTAAGTGACGAACGATATATCGCTTCACGAAGACCACAGGGAATAAAAGTAGGTATTCCGAGATTGCTTACTTTTGGTATTGATTACCATTTATAAATAAAAAAAACCGGCTGCGATACAAAATCAAGCCGGTTTTTTTATATTAGTATTTTTTTGCTATACCCTTATCAATCACATATATACATACTTGTCGTGCAGCTTTTGTAGTTTTATATGAGAATTTTGATATAAGATTATCAATAAGCATGGTTACATCTCTCTTCAGGCGATCATCATAGGTATTGAATGATGGGGTATCGAAATCGAGAATAGCTCGACGGAAATTCGTATTTTCAAGATAGGGTGCTAAAGCATTTTCTTTTAGATTACGTGTGTATCTTTCAAGAAGATTCTTGTAAAGTTTTGATTCCTGAATTGATTTACCTTGAACACTGATTTCCTGAGTCAATGTATTAGAAACATACTCTGATTGAGTTTCTTTACGAAAATCTTTTCTTGCAGATGGAGTAGAATTGACTCCGAGCATACGCATTTCGAAATTCTGCAGGTACTCTTCATCAATATCTATCATTTCGCCGGTTACAGGACTCCTCTTGCTTTCACCGAGTTCAAAATTAACAGCGAACAGATAATTTTGTATATCATTTGAAATATGAATTTCATTATAATAATAAATTGATTCCTTGACTTCCTGTACTACCTCATAATCATATAAGTCAACCAATTTATCAATTAAGTCCTGAGGAATATCTGCATGCAGTTCGTCTTTCTTGCCGGTAAAATACTCACGGACATCATCCATAGTAATTATCCTGTTATTCAGAAGACTCTTGGAATAAAAGTCATTGAATACATTAAGAGATTTTCGTCCCGATATGCCCTTTTGTCCTTCAAATTCGGATGAAGCAAGTAATTCCTTACGAATTGATTTATCAAACCTCTTAACATCCTCCTCACTTATCCAATCGGGTATAGTGCCGATAAAAACTTCCATTTTTAAAAGCAGCATATTTTTATCGAGGTACTTGGAGTATTTCTCAGGTCTATTAATCCACTTTTTAAGAGCAGGGGACTCATTCTCGAGACGCGAGGCAATTATAATTTTAGCAAAGTTCTCAAGCACACCTGGCAAAAATGTATCAATAATTTTATCACTGAATTTGTTTTTAAAGATTGCGACTTCAGTATTATAATCCAACACATAAGGTATTTTTACGCTTATGATTCTGTCCTGGAAAGATTTCACCTTTTCATAATGAATCTTATCTTCAGGATTTACAAGTCCGATGAATAATGAGTGAATATATTCTTCTGTCAGCTCAACTTTATGTACACCGTCGCTGATGATTCCGTGATAGGCTTTCAGTCTGTCAATGTTAGATTCTTTGATATCCATCAAAGCAAGAATGCCGTTATTAGTTTTTGCAAGATAAGAAAATGAATAGTTAATTTCATCATTCCTAAGGAGGTCATTTATCATATACTGCAATGCAGGTTTGGACAATGGTTTTACGTTCACCGGATCTCCCGGGTTAAATACACTAACACCTTCTCCAAGTTGCCTGTTAAAATAGTTACTGCGAGCATTAATCATACTGAATACTTCAAGGGGGTCACCCAAACGATCATGGAGTGTTTTCTGTATAGAACTGCATATCGCACATGGATTATCTTTCAATACCCATTCATACTCTTTGTCATAGAAGAGTTTATCTTTAAATACCTCATCAGTAATCAACTCGTCAAGGAAATTTTTCCTATAATATTTTGGAATCATTAAAATTGGATGATCATGATTAGGACATGAAAATTCCAGATACTTCTCCGGGAAATTAATAACGCTGGGATGTGCAGCATCACGATTTCGTTTCTGTTCTTCTTCTGCAAATTTATACTTCTGCATTTCCTTAGCCTGGAACCCGCCGAGTTTCTCAATATCAAGTCTCCAATAAGTCTTGTATGATATTCCTTCCGGTATTCTTGTATAGTCAATGAATTTTTGCAAAAGGTTGTTTAAAAATGTGCTCTTACCGCTTCCCGGAGGTCCTTCAAAAATATATATTCTGTTATTCTGAGTTCCTTTTCGGAAATCTTTTGTCATATTCATGAAGCGATTGGCAAACAGCCTGTCGGCAAAAAATGGGTCATCGCAACCATCTTGTAACAATTGCGAAGTATCGTACCTATAGAATCCTGCATGTTCACTGTCAAGTTTAAATTCATCTTGTCCTTTCGGGACATAATAATTGACCATATCGTGGAACAATTGAAATATATCACGGAATACGAGTTGTGGATTAGTGGCTGCAAGATACAAAAAATCATTAAACGGAACAGGTACCCGACGTTCTTTTTCTCTTATGCTGTTGCCAAGATTGATTAATACTTCAAGTCTTTTTGCTTTCGATTGTATTTCTAAAAAAGTTTCCATATCTCTTTCTATAAATATCTTTTAGATACTTTCTTGTTTGAAATAATATAAAGAATAGGTTTATACTCATAACTGACGGAGTTATCTGAACCTTTTCTTTTGACAATGTCAGTTGTTTCCAATATAACTTCACCTGTTGAGTGATTGCCGAACCATAAATACTCAATGCCCATTAGAGTATCATTTATATAAGGTTTATATAACTGTTTACCCTCGAAATGGTGCTTTAAGTAAAGCTTATTGTCGTCAGTGTTTTGGATATCTACCGTTACAAACGGAGGATGATACATATTGGATATAAGCATTTGTTTATAATCTTCTGATTTTCTGCTTTTAACGTAGTACTCTATTGTACCTCTCTGCTGATTAATACGTTCACCGACCACGAATAATTTGTGTAAATCCACAAAATCTTGGTCAACAAAGGTATTGATAAGCATGAAATCGGAAAAATTGCTTCTCATATCAAATATTGCCGACTTTCCTTTACCGGTATTCTTGTTGAAATCATCTCGCTTTATGGAATTCTTGATTAGTTGGTACTCGCGTGATAATTTTCCTGATTCTGCAAGACTTTCAACATATTGGATGAGTCTCAACCCGATAGCATAAGGATTGTATCCTACTCGCGAAATAGAAGTGACTTTTGAATTGATTACAGCATACTCGGATTCATGCCCTTTTATCCTGTCATCGTTTCGGAAAAGTGTGTCGTGCCAGTAGCTTGCCCAACCTTCGTTTATTGTCTTTGTCCTAATTTGCGGTGCAAAATACAGTGAGGTGTCTCTTACGACATTCATTACAGCTTTCATCCACTGATTTTCATCACGTTTCAAAAAAGGTGAATTATCTCTGATAAATTCCATTACATCATTATGTCTTTCTTTCTGTATATCACGATATCTGCGGTAACGAGACTCGAATTCCGGATGCTTTATCTTTATGTCGGAAAAAAACATAGACTCTGCTACGAGTTCATTTGATTCGACCAGTTTATTATATCTTTCAATTTCTGAATAAATTTTGCTGATAGGAGCACCGGCTTCTTTCAGTAAAAACTCATCGAAATAGTATTGCAACTTTTCTCCGGGCTCCATATTTTCAGGGAAATTTCCGATTGACAGTTCTGTGAAGTAAGCTGTCAGATTATCTATCGCACGTGAAAATTCTATCACATAATCAACCCATCTGCCGTATTTGCTCCGTAATTGATTTATATGACGCTTATCAGCCAAAGCTCTGCCAACAAAATCGTCATTCCAAGTATGCTCAAAGAGTACATTGTTTTGGAAAAAATCTATATGGCCTATTACATGATAGAAAATCATAATATTCAGCCAATCGGGATTATTATCGTTGTAGTATGAGATTGCCGGTCTCGAATTAATTACTGTTTCATAAGGATTATTAGGATAAAGCTTGTACTGTCCTTTACCTTTCAGAGTTTCAACATCATTAACCCAGTAGTCATACATAGTAGGAATCATTCCTTTCGGAGATAATTCAATCATATCTTGGTTAGTAACAATATACTCAAGTGATTCATCATCAAAACGTAAGCCTGCATCCTTAGCTCTGATTTTGCAGTCTTCCATTATATTTTTTGTATGTTGATCAATAATTTTCATTTTCTAACTCAGGCTTTTTGTTCGACTAATTTTTTAATACCGTCTATAAGTCTGGCTTCATCGGCTTCGGCAGCAGAAAATGCATCTAATTTTATCAAATCGCTTTTATTCTTAAGAAGCCCTGACTGCTCGAAATATCTTTCAACGGTAGTTACGCCTCCGGTCCAAGTGTTTCTGGCAACTGTTATACCCATTCTATTTGCATGGGTGATAATCTTCTCCGTTTCAGCCAAAGCACGTTGACCGTCTGAATCCCAGTCGTCACCGTCGGTACCGTAAAAGACATAAATATTATTATCAATATACAGTCTTTCTTCTTCGATAATTTTATTTACAAGTTCAAAAGCAGGATAAACATTTGTACCACCGGCAACCGATGAATTATGATAAGTATAGAAGTCTTTGACTTCTTTAGCAGACTGGTCATGCAGAATAAAACGCGTTTGAACATTCTCGTTATATTGATACATAAGCCAGCTGTAAATCAACAGATGCTGAGAAGTTACGGCTTCAGTCGGTTTGCCCTGCATAGAACCGGAATAATCTCTCAGGAAGAAAACAACTGCTTGCGACTCGAAGTCCTTTTCCGCAGAGAGAATTCTATAAATTTCATCTTGCGGATTTAATATCATTTTTTCAGGTTCCGGCTCACCGGCTTCATTCAAATTGCCGAGCAAAATATTCGTTTGAATAATTTTACGTAAAGTAGCTTTCTTATCAAGCAGTTGGCCCGTTCTTCTGTTCTTATCTGTAAGGTCGTATTTATATTTCGTAAACGAACGTTTCCTACCTTTTACTTTAAGATTAGGCAGCCGGAATTTCTGTGTCAGGACTCTGCCTAAGTCAAAAGCATCACCGACAATATCATGTCCTTCGCCGCCACCTTGTCCTGCTCCTTGACCTTCACCTTCACCTTCTTCAGGCTGAGCGGGTGATTCTCCGATTACTTCACCTTCTTCGCCTTCTCCGGTTCCACCGGTTTCCTGTTCGTCATCTGTAACAGAATCATCATGGTAGAACTTTGGTTCGGTAGTTGTCGGTACTACTACAACCTTTTGTGTGTTTTTACTAGGCTTAACAATGCGTCCAAGTCTTATCCTTCTTGGAAATCCGTCCTTTTCGCGTTGCTCGTCACGATGTATCAAATCCTCAATTGTCTTGAGAAAATTATGGAAATCCGGTTTGAAACTTTTTGTAAAACCAATGGCATTCATGAATTGATTTATATGCGAGTCATCATTAATTCGATGCTCGGTGACAATTTCATGATTACCCTCTTGTTCAATTTCACGATATTCTTTGGAGAAAATATGATTTTCACTCATGATTGCTTCCTCATTTGATTAGGAATTATCCTCCTGAGTGCAGAAATATTCAATTGTTTTTTCTGCACTGGTTTTGTCATAACCTAATTTGTCAATCATAGTTCGAATCATCCTGTTATATAATTTCTGATTATCTTCATTAGTTCTGTTAGATAATGCACCAATAAGACTACCGGCACCCGCGATATCGGATTTCAGGCGAACGTCAGTAACAGCCTTGACTAAATCATTATTATCCATGAAGTCATAATTTGGGTCTTGAATCATTTTCTGACCATAAATTTTTGCAATGGTTGTCCTGTAGCTTTGCTTCTGTTCCTTCGACTTGAGTCCGAGTCTTGATTCGACGCTGTCAATGAAATTTTCATCAATTTTCACTGAAACAAGTTTACCTGTCTGAGGATCTTTGTATGTCCATAGTTTATTTGGACCGAGGTTTTTCGCGTCAATACCAATAACCATATTAACATAATTCAGCACATCTTTCTGAATGGCATCAGGCTCGTCCATATATGCATTAAATATAGATGTCATTACATTTTCACGGTGCAAAGATTTAGCGATTTTCAGGTCGTTCAAGTATTTGGTTCTATCATTAGGTTCTTGGACATAGTCGAGAATCACACTCTCTATAGCAGGGAAAATATCACCGGCATACATACATTTACCTTCTTGAGTTTCTGAGCGTTCCAATAGAATTTGTACAGCTCTGCCCAAGTTACGATGTCCGAGACCTTTCTGACCAAAGCGTTTAGTAATATCGGTTTCACGATTGAGTTGGTCTATGACTTCAGCCAATGTTTTTACACTCTTTTCACCGGCAACTTCACCTGCTGCAAGCTTCATCATTTCCACCGGTGTAAGTTTATCATTTTGGGGCATTCTTGAAAGCACAAAGGCAACAGATAAAGCGAAATTCAAATTCGGGTCAATATTCAGCTTCTCACCCGAAAAAGTAGTTTTTTCAAGGCTGCCTATAGCAAGTTTAGTTAAATCCTTTTGGAGTTGATAGTTTGTGTTGTGTGCCATATAGGTCAATCTGCAACGGTCAACAATCGGAGCTTGTTCCTTCTCTTCAAGGAAGCGTTGGAATTCGGCATTATTACTTGTTGCAATTATCAATGTATCAAGAGGCCATTTGAAGCCTTCGATTTCGATGGTTCGATTTTGAATAACACCGAGATAGACTTGTACAAGGTCCCTCTTGTTTTTGAAAATTTCGTCAGCGAAATGTATTCCGCCACCTGCTACACGTGCTAAAGCACCACGTCGTAAGTCGAATCTGTATGGATTATTTGTATCTGTAATGTGCAACAAACGTGTGATTGATTCATCGCCGAGCAAATCCACTGCCGAAGAAGTAATCTTATCTTTAGCTGCGTATTTACCGGTAAGAGTTCCTCTGGTCTCGCTGATAGGTATTTTACTTACTTCAATAAATTCCTTCATTTTGTCAATATCACCGTCACAATATTCGCGAATTTGATTGAAAATGTAATCGGAACAAGCACCTAAAGGACGGTAATTCTTGAAGAATTTCATGATTTGCTCTTCTGTTGCGCCCATTTGTTCCAAGAACTCGATATTTTGATCTCTGTCTTCATATAAGTTCATTGCAAGAATCATGGGATCTTCGAAAGTTTGAGATTCTATGGAGTTTATCTTTCCGTAGCCGCCGAGTTTGTCTAAACCTTTTAATTTAAAGGTAAATCTATTGTTTTGTGGTTCAGAAATAAATTCTCTATAGCATTTATTAAGATAATCAACTAAAAATGTTTTACCGTTACCCGGCTCGCCAATCAGAACGAAAGCCATTTCAGATGAAGAACCACCTTCAGCCGCATCTTTGACGAATGACACAAAACTGTTAATCTCGTCATACATACCAATAATATGTTTCCCGGGCTTGCGGAACAATTGAAAGTCGTAAGTGGGTCTGCCATTGACAGTGATTTTTTTTATTCCGTCAGGATAATCTAATATCATTCTTGTTACGGATTGAAATACATTTTCAAAAATTCTGTTTCCGCTCACAACTGATTTGACATGGTAATCTAGAGACTTTGGTGAGCCACTTTTGCCAATATTTTCCATATTTTATTTCTCCAAGAAAATTGAATTTTTATTTATACAATATAGACTGATTATTTCCCGAAAATGTTACAGGAAAAAGAAAGAAAGCACTCTTATCAGACAGAATTGATCAGAATTAATTGTTAATTATTACTGAAATAACTTGCTTTTTTCGTATATTTTCGTTATTACAAAGGTAATGCTTGATTGATTCAAGAAATTAATTGAAATTTAACAATAACTAAATAAAAGAATTGTCTATTCAATTTTATGTTTAATAATTATTAAATCGGTATCAGATATGAATAAACCAGTACTAATGCTTTTTTTGTTCTTTTTGGTGTTACCATTGTCAGCTCAGCCTCAATTGACTAATGAAAGCATACCCCAGATAGGCGAAACTTATACTTTCACACTCTGTGACACAACAGGAGTAACAGAAGGGACTTCCGGAGAATCACAGACTTGGGATTTCAGTAATTTAGTGTTGCAAACCACTCCCGATGCAACATTTACGAATGAAGTCGTTCCTGCAACTGAAGGCTTTAAGTACGAAATGTTCCCTAATGCTGATTATGCTTACAAAAACGATTCAAGTTACAGTTACTTCAGAATGGGGGGAGTGGCTCTTGAAAGATTAGGTTCCGGATACTCTGCCGGGCAGGAAGTTCTGGATAAACCCGAAATAATTTATTCTCTGCCGTTTACATATTCTAATATTTGGACTGACGATTTTTCTGGTACTGTTGTTACAAGCAGTAGCGGTATGACAATAACAATGAAAAGATACGGCAGAGTCACTACCGAAGCTGACGGTTATGGCAGTATTATACTTCCGAACGGGACTTTTCATAATGTTTTAAGAATGAAAATCAAGCAACAAATATGGGATACTATTGATGTTGGTGTTCCCGGGATGCCTGTTACCATATCTATCACTGACCACGAGTCCTATTTCTGGGTTAGCGACAAATACAAATACGGACTACTATCAATAAACAACATCACCAGCACGACAAGTGTCATGGGTCATGAAACAGTTGTTAAAACTAAGAATGTAATTTTACACAATGTCGAAGGTGAACAACTTAGCTTGACACAACCGCAAATCACTAAGCCTGTTAATAATGCACAGGATTTGACATTCCCGATTGAAATCGAATGGACTGCATCGGAACTCCTGACAGGAAACAGTATTAAAAGTAAAATTTTAGAAGAAGTATCTTATATATTAGAAATTTCCGACGATTCGGATTTTGCAGTACAAGAAGACATTATAGAAATTGAAGCCGGCGCTACTACAAGTTATATTTTTGATGAAGAAGTTGATGCTGAAAATCTTTATTTCAGAGTTAAAGCCGTCTATTCGGACATAGTCAGCGATTGGTCTGATGTTGTAGGCGTAAGTATTGAACAATCAGAGATAAACCTTACTACTCCTGAAATATTATCTCCTACAGACGGTGAATTTGTCGAGTTGCCTGTAATGATAAGCTGGACTGAATCAGAAGGTGCTGAGCCATCAGAAATAGCTTATGTACTTGAAGTAACGATAGCCGAAGATTTTGAAGACAGAAACTATGTCATTGAGTACGAGCCTGTTACAGCTACTTCTATCCTATTCGAATTGGAAGAAGGACAACATTGGAGCAATTTCAAAGCAAGAGTTAAAGCTGTTTATGGTGACATGTTAAGTGACTGGTCTGAAATTGTCAGTTTTAGCGTAGCTCCCAAACCACTTGACCCTCCAACAGCTGTCAGCCCTATAGATGGAGCCGAAAACGTAGAACCATTAGGTGTAAAGTTTTCTTGGGATTATTCTGTAACTGCTGATGATTACCTTTACTACTTACGCTATCGCGTAAATGACGAAATTACAACAATTTATATTCATGATGATAGATTCTATGAAACGGACTTAATGCCAGATTCCGAATATTTCTGGGCTTTAAAAGTAGAAAACCTGATTACCGGTGACAGTTCTGACTGGTCTGACGAAATGTCGTTTACTACCGGACCATCTACGTCAATCAGAGAAATTACATTTAACGGCGAGGATTTAATTGCTTTACCAAATCCGGCTGCCGATATTTTAAATATTAGATTCGAGTCAATGTCGGAAGAAGAACTGATGATGAAATTAGTTTCTATTGATGGCCATATTGTCTATCAGCAAAATCTTGGAATTTGCCCTATCGGAACTAACAATATTTCTTTGCCTCTCAGTGTAAGTAACGGTACTTATTATCTTCTGGTTGAAGGTATGGAAAAGAGAATGATAAGAAATGTCGTCATAGCAAAATAAAACATCAGGGGCTGTATTTATTCGGTACAGCCCCATATTTTCAAGCTGATTTCTTCTTCAAAAAGAAAGCTATGACAGCCGATGTAACCACGCCCATTAACAAAGCTCCGACAATACTTTGTACCATATAACTTTTTAAATTGAAGTACGAAACAGCTTCATCAATTGTCATGACTCCTGTGGATACAGCTTCAGCTCTGACATTAACAAAATAATCCGGAGTTATGATGTAATGTGTAATAACTTGATTCAATGGTGCGAAAAATGCAATCACCACAGACATAATCAGACCGGTCATGAATCCTTGTTTCCAAGTCATCTCTCCGCCGTAGTCTTTTTTTCTCTTATCCAATAATGCCAATACATACATTGTTATAGCAACTACGCCAAAGAGGTTTGTATATGTTGCATGGTGCTTGATATGTATATCATGTAATCCGACAAGCTTTTCCAATAACATCCAAGCCAAACTCACCAATAAGAATATAAGTGACCACTTGAATTCTACTAAGTATTTGTTAATCATAAGCATAAGTTCCTGTTATAATTATAAATAATTTATTACAAAGTTAACTAAAAGTTCCTTATTGACAAAAATATAAGATTAGTAATTTTTATGAGTCAATTTTTTTTATTAATGATTAAAAATACTCAAAATTTTTTTGACAAAATCTGACAATGACATGACAAATCGAACCAACTATATCACAAAACAGGTAATTGCTCAAATCAGATTTATCTATATATGACAAATCTTCTATATTATATATATTTTAAATTACTCAATTATTATTTGGTAATTAAAAAATAATTTATTAATTTTAATTATTATTGTTTGTTAAATTTTGGAAATATTATTTATGACGGCTAAATTACGTGGTGGCATAAACTTACTGACTACTTTAATTATAGTGCTAATTGGCATTGTTGTAAGTATCAAATCGGAAGAATTGCCGGAAGATTTTCCGCCGATTGATGTTAACATCTCCGACACGAGTGCATCAAAAGAAGCAATATTTATGGCTAACAGAGGAACACTGTATCCGAATTACATAGCTATATTGAATAATACAGGATTGCCGATAGCTTACCGAAAGATGGCGCACGAAAACTGGAACTTCGTAGTACAGCCAACAGGTTATATGACTACTACCGAGCTTGCTGCGTTAGACCCCGGAGGATGGTTGGACGCTTATGTATATGTACTCGATGATAATCTTGAGACTATTGCTACATATAAAGCAGGTAACGGAATGCCGGCTGGCGGGCATGAATTTGTACTCATGTCTAATGGTCATAAGTTGATGCTTGCTTTCGAACCGAAGTACATTGACATGAGCAAATATGTTGAGAACGGCGACCCGAATGCACTCGTCAGGACTTCAATCATTCAGGAGTTCGATGCCGATGACAGAATAATCTATCAATGGAGAGCTTGGGACCATATTCCATTACTCGATAATTTCGCTGACTTGAGCGGAAGGTATATTTATCATACTCTGTTCAACTCGATGGATTTCGATGGTGAAGGCAATATTCTCATATCCAACCGACTCGGTTCAGAAATCATTAAAATTGACCGGAACAGCGGTGAAATAGTTTGGAGACTCGGTGGGTTAAATAATGATTTTGAGTTCATCGGAGAACATGAGTCTAATGCTCCTAACTATTTTTCTTTTCAGCATGATATAAGATGGCTCCCTAATGGTAACATCACTCTCTTCGACAACGGATTCCAACATTCTCCACAATATTCAAGAGGAGTTGAATATAAATTAGACCAGACTGACATGACTGCAGAGCTTGTCTGGGAGTTCAGAAACGAAACAAATATTTTTGCATCTGCAAACGGTTCATGCAGAAGACTTGATAACGGTAATACTTTAAT
>JBAYPL010000046.1:0-13593 GCA_041677745.1 Kapaibacterium sp. (SeqCode) | reverse complement strand
GAAAAGCAAATCAATGATGAATTTGATAGGCTGTTTGCAAATTTTGAGAACCGTAATACCAAGTTTGACGAAATCATTGGTCAATTGTCTGATGATAATTTTTACGTAAATTTTTTCATAGCAGAATCTCGTTTTAATTGTTTCAAAATACTGACACAATTATCTGCTGAAAGTGTTTACCCTGATGATTTGTACCTTAATTCACAAAGCTTGGAATCGTTCAAATTATTTCATGATTCCTACAATATGATTGAATACTCTCATTTAAGTAAATTATTGAGATATGCCGTTGAAATTAAATATAATTATACGATTCGTCCATTGACTACACTCATATCATTCATCTTTTCTGACTCTGTATCTATTTCAATTACAGAAGCAGAATACAAAGCTGCTTATTTCACAGGTAATGATTTCATTTTGGATTTAGCAAAAGGTATTTTACGTGATACTGATAAAAGTCGTCCCGATAAGATAATAACCAGAGCTGAATTTACGAATAATTTGTTACTTGAGATTAAAGAGCATGTCAGCAAACTGCAACCGAATGAGATTGTTAAACTTACTAATGCTTTGTTTAAGCTCATTCCGTCGCAAAACGCTTACACTTTATTGTTACTGGCTTTGATGATATTTTTTGACGATATCAAAATGAGGGCTCTTGTCGCTCTACTTGACGAGTCAAGAGACAGTAACCTACCCATTGATGAAAGTATGCTTGAATATATGATCATCAAAATTAAAGATGAGAACAATTATACCATACAAAATGAAGGTGAAGTTGAGAATAACGAACACGATGAGAATAGACATCCTTCAAATCCGACATCTGAGTATGATACAGATGAAATGAACGATAGTACTGACACACTAAATTCTGAAATTCCTGTAGATAATTCGACTTTATCGGACAACAACAACGAAGAAACAGTAAATGATATAGAAGAAAATGCTTCGAGTGACATTGCCCCCATTGAAGAACAGTCTGCTGAATTGAATACTACAAAGATAGTTGAACTTAAAGACGCAATAAATCAACTGCTGAGTGATATTGATTCCGAAATTCATTAATTCACTCATCAACTTTAAATTTCAAGTAAAAGGTTGCACCTGCTCCTTTTTGACTTATTAGGTATATTTGTCCATTAAGTAAATCGGTTAACTGCTTAACAATAGAAAGACCTAAGCCTGTTGATGATTCGTCGGATGTCGGTTTAGCTGATAACTTAGCAAACTTAACAAACATCTTGGATTTATCCTCATCAGTAAATCCCGGTCCCTCGTCTTTGATTGTTATGACAGCATAAGAGTTATTATTTTCTATTTCAGTAACATAATCACATTTTACATATATTCTGCCGCCAATCTTAGTAAATTTAACAGCATTTGACAATAAGTTATCGAAAATTCTTTCCATCTTTGATTTATCAGCAACTACCAGACATGGTTTTTCAGTTTCGTCATAAATTAATTTTTGTTTCTTGATTTCAGAATGAAAAGTATAATCTTCAACAACTTTAACCAAAACATCACGCAAATCAAATTTTACGATACTCAGCTTCAATTTTCCCTCTTCAATCAGATTGACCTCCATCAAGTCTTTGATTATGTTTACAGCTTTCTGTGCTGAAGTCTTTATTGACAATGCATAAGTCATAAGCTGAGAGTCTTCGACCGACATTTTGGAAATTAGCATATCTGTATAACCCAATACCGATTGAAGCGGGTTATTCAGATCGTGAGCCGTAAGTTCAATAATACCATTCTTTTCCTGATTTAACTTAATAAGAACATCATTCTGGTATTTTATAGTCTTGGTTTGTTTGACTAAATTAAGATGGTTACGTACGCGAGAAACAAGTTCTTCCTTATTGAACGGCTTTGTTATATAGTCAACAGCACCGTAATTAAAGCCTTTCACCATATCCTCAGGTTGGTTTAGAGCTGTTATGAATATAACGGGAATATCCATACTTTCTTTATTTGATTTCATTATCCTGCAAAGCTCGAAACCATCAACAACAGGCATCATAATGTCAAGTAAAACCAAGTCCGGTTTGATTGAGTTAATGAGTTGTAAAGCCTGTCTTGCAGATTTAGCTGTCTCAATAATAAAACCTTCTTGTTGCAAGTGTGCTACTGCTACTTCAATATTTGCAGGATTATCATCAACAATTAATATTAATTCTTTATTATCTTTCACTGATTTATGATTTTTGCTATTCTAAAAATTTAAAATTAACTATTTTCAGATTAATTTGCAATTAATTTTTGTAATCAAACTAATGTTTAGATTAGAATTGTAATGCGACAGGGCGAAAAAATCGGATGTAATAGTTTAGCCTTGAATAAAAAAATATGATGTTTTACAGTAGATTTTTGTATTTTTGTAGTTTAATATAGTTTCGTCATAATATTTGATTTAATATTTACACTTGTATAAATGGAAAGACAACGCACAATTGCCAGAGCAGTATCCTTTTCGGGTACGGGACTCCATACGGGAAACCCGTCAACAATAACATTTAACCCTGCACCGGCAAATTATGGTTATGTATTCGTACGTACCGACATTGAGCCACATTTTGAAATACCGGCATTGATAGAAAATGTTGTGGACTTGTCCCGTGGCACCACATTAGGTATTGATGGTATCAGAGTTCATACAGTTGAGCATGTACTTGCTGCTTTAGCTGGTCTGCAAATTGACAACTGCAGAATCGAGTTGAACTCCAACGAACCTCCCGTAGTTGACGGTAGTTCAATGCCCTACGTAAATGCTCTTATTTCTGCCGGTACACATGAACTCGACGCAGATCGTGAGTATTTTGTTATTGACGAAACAATAAGATATACTAATGAAGACAAGCATGTTGATATAGTAGCACTTCCAAATCCTGAATATAGATTGACAGTCATGATTGATTATTTTAATCCGGCACTCGGTAGTCAACATACCGGTTTGTTTGACCTTGAGAAAGAATTTGTTTCAGAATTTGCTCCTGCTCGCACGTTTTGTTTCTTGACAGAAGTTATGACACTTTACAGACAAGGTTTGATAAAAGGAGGCAACCTCGAATCTGCCATTGTAATTAATGACACAAAAATGACAGACAATGAGTTGTTAGAGTTAAAAGAAGTGTTCAAGTTAGAAAAGCCTCCGGTCAGAGGTGATAATGGAATCCTTAACGGTGAACAGTTAAGATTCAAAAATGAACCCGCTCGACATAAACTCCTTGACATGATTGGTGATTTAACTTTAGTAGGTGTCCCAATCAAAGCTCAAATTCTTGCTGCACGTCCCGGACATGCGAGTAATATTGAATTTGGTAAGAAAATCAGAAAATTATATCTCGAAAAGAAAAAACTCGAAAGAGTATTACCATCAAAGAACAAGTCAACTTTGCTCGATATTCATCAAATTCTCGATATCATGCCGCACAGATATCCGTTTTTGTTGATAGATAGAGTAACTTCTTATGATGATGAAAATGAAACTCTTCGTGCTTTGAAAAATGTTACCATTAATGAACCGTTTTTCAACGGACATTTTCCTGAAAAACCTGTAATGCCTGGAGTCTTGATTCTCGAAGCACTTGCTCAAACGGGCGGCTTGCTTCTTTTTAAAAAATTCCCGGACGTGCATGGTAAACTTGCATTCTTCATGGGTATAAAAAATGCAAAA
Source organism: Kapaibacterium sp. (SeqCode) (assembly GCA_041677745.1). Taxonomy (GTDB): domain Bacteria; phylum Bacteroidota; class Ignavibacteria; order Kapaibacteriales; family UBA2268; genus JANJTB01. Next base: position 9,908 of record JBAYPL010000046.1, on the reverse strand, counting down.
TTCAGAAAACCGGTTTCTCCGGGTGACCAACTAATCATGGAAGTAAAATTAGTTTCTAAAAGATTTAATACATATTTATTTGACAGTAAAGCTTATGTGGATGGCGTATTAGTTACCGAATCCGAATTTCAGGCTGCTATAGTGGAAAGATAAAATGTCAGTTAAGATTCATAATACATCAATAGTTTCATCAAAAGCAAAAATCGGCGTCAATGTCAATGTCGGTCCTTACAGCATAATTGAGGACGATGTTGAGATTGGAGACAATTGTGAGATTCGTTCTAATGTTATCATTGCAAACGGAGCAAGAATTGGCAGAAATTGCAAATTATTCTCAGGAGCTGTTATAAGCACAGAACCTCAAGATTTAAAATTTGACGGTGAACCAACTTATGTCAATATTGGCGATAATACGGTTATCAGAGAGTTTGCAACTATTAATCGTGGAACAAAGGAAACCGGTCTTACAACGATTGGGTCAGATTGTCTGATAATGACCTATTGCCACGTTGCTCATGATTGCCGAATTGGTGATAATGTGATAATATCTAATGTTACTCAATTAGCCGGTCATGTTACAATCGAAGACTGGGTTGTTATGGGTGGTGTTGCCAAGGTGCATCAATTTTGTAAAATCGGTAAGCATTCTATGGTTGGTGCTGATTGTAAAGTCACAAAAGATGTCGCTCCATTTACCCTTGTTGATAGAAAGCCTGCACAGGTCGAAGGTATTAATAAAGTCGGACTGCGGAGACGTGGCTTTAAACCTGAAATCATTCAAGAAATTGAGCAATTTTATGACTTGATTCTGTTCTCGGGATATAATAATCGTGACGGTATTTCTATTTTTAGAGAGCGTGGTACTATCAGTGACGAAGTTAAGTATTGTATTGAATTCATAGAGAATTCAGTTCGAGGTATTCATAGATAATCAGTTTAACCTGAATTATCGGTTCGAATTTTTTATGTTTGTAATTCAATTAGTACAAAATATGAAAAAGCTTCTGCTTACTGCTCTATTTTTCCTTTGCTGCACTGTACTTAATGCAGAGGAAAATGTGTTACTTTTCAAACCTTATACAGCCGGGATTTTCGAACCGAGAATCGGAAGTGTAATCAATCTTACTGATGATAATCTTCGTCTCGATATCGGTGCTTCGTTTGACCTTTTCAGAGACAGTACTTCAAGTAATTTCATCTGGGGCTTTGGTGGGGATTTCTTTACTTATACCAGACTCAGGTCAGAAAATAATTTTAAATTTCCCGTAGAAACTTCTGATTATTATTTCGGTGTAAATTCATCTACTAAGTTCAAAATCGGAGAAGCTGATTTTGCGTCAAGATTAAGAATAGCACACATTTCTTCACACTTGGTTGATGGGTTTTCCAAAGACGGCATATTCATTCAGGAGCCATTCGTTTACAGCAGAGAATTTTTCGATATATCTTTTGCGTATCTTAATAATACTGACTTATTGGACTATCGGGTTTTCCTTGGAGCAATTTATGTATTTTCTACTCAACCGGATAATCTTAATAAATTCATTCCTTACTTCGGTCTTGATATCAATAAAAAGTTTACTGATTTTATGGAATTATCCTGTGGAATGGATCTAAGAAGCGGTGAAAACAATATGAATAATCTTTCTGCACAACTTGGATTAAATTTCAAATTTTTTAAGGATTTTGGTATTTTCGTAGGTTATTATAAATATTACGGAAACAGTATGCACGGAATGTTCTATGATGAAAAGGATAACTACGACGGTATCGGTTTCCAGATAATCTACTTTTAATCGTTTTGAATAATTTTATATTTTGCGTTATTTATTTTTTTATAGTTTCTTGGAGAAGTTATGTCTTACAGCGTCAATAAGGTAATTTTAGTCGGAAATTTGGGACAAGACCCTGAATTACGGTCAACACCGCAAGGTAAATCGGTCTGCACGTTGAAAATAGCCACTACGGACAATTATCTGGATAAAACTACAAACGAATGGAAAGACAACACTGAATGGCACACTGTCGTAGTTTGGGAAAGACAAGCTGAATTTGCTTCACAACGACTTAAAAAAGGTAGTAAAGTCTATATCGAAGGAGCCTTGAAACATCGTTCTTACGAAGATAAGGAAGGAATTAGACGATATGTGACAGAGATTTTGGCAAGAGATATTTGTTATCTCGAACGTGGTGAAAACACCGGTTCTTACGGTTCTAATACAGGTAGGAACAGCTCATCGTCGAATAATCAGGGAAATCAACCGGTAAAAAGTTATGATGAACCTAATTATAATGAATCACCTGACAGCTCATTTGACGACGAAGTACCATTTTGATAAAAATTGAATTTTAAGAAATTCAGGCTGTATCGTATTATATTTGATACAGCCTGTTTACTAATTATTGTATCTATACAGATTTAGCTTCAGTAAATACGTTTATTACTGGTGGATCGAATATTGCCTTCTTCACCGCACATTGGTTTACTGATTTGACAAGTGCATCATAATATTTCTCTGGAAAGTCTTGTGGCACAGATATCTTAATATTTATTTCTGAAATTCTATGATTAACATTATCATACTTCAAGCTTTGAATAAGCTCAATATTATCGCTAGGGATATTACGACTATCACAGAAGCTTTTTACGTATATTCCGCCACAAGTTGCTATTGATGCCAAGAATAACTCGAAAGGTGCAGGTGCTGAGCCTTCTCCACCTGAGCTTTTCGGTTGATCAGTTTGAATAATAAAACCATTCTGTTCGGCGTAAACCTTCTTATTACCCGGAAAAAATACTCTGATTGCCATTTTTTAACTCCAATTAATTATATTTGTAATGTATTAAAGAACATTTTTAACTATATTGCTACATAGCAATATTCAAATATAATGAATTTTAGCTTATGAAAAAAATCTTAATGTATTTTTCTTTGATTTTAATTGTATTTGTCATATTTGCCGCGTTATATTTTAACTTTGAGATGAACCGTGAAATAACAATGGGCAAACGTATAAAGCTTAATGTTCGAAAAGGCAGCAGCATAGAAAGTATTATAGATTCATTGAATAAACACGAAATTGCAATTCCTAAATCATTCTATAAATATTATCTGAAGTATATATCATATATTGATTCAAAATATATACAAGCGGGAGTTTATCTGTTTCCTGATAATATCAGTAGCTCCGACATTTTTGATGCTCTATTTGAAGGAAAGCATTTGTATATATCTAAGGTAACATTCCCGGAAGGCATAAATTACAAGCAATTTGCATCAATACTCAAGCGGAAAGCTCTTATAGATTCTGTTGATTTCGTACGATTAGCACAAAGTGATTCTTTGTTAAAAGCAAGAAATATTCCGGCAAAAAGTATCGAAGGATATATTCTGCCCGATACCTATGAGTTTTTCACGGAAAGCTCGGCAGCAGAAGCAATTGATAAACTGCTCAACGCACATTCCAACATCTATAACAGAATTTTATCACAATCTTCAAACAAAGCAGGATTAAATAAGCATCAGATTTTGACGTTGGCTTCAATCGTGGAAGCTGAAACTCCTGAAGATGATGAAAGGTCTGTTGTTGCAGGTCTTTATCTCAACAGACTGAAAAAAAATATGTTATTACAAGCTGATCCTACTGTTGCTTATATTTTTAGCGGAAAGAAAAGACTCTTATATGAAGATTTGAAAATTGACAATCCTTATAATACTTATAAGTATGTAGGCTTACCCCCTGCTCCAATTAATAATCCGGGTGCAAAATCTATAAGAGCGGCACTCAATCCGGATTCACATAACTTTTTATATATGGTGCTCGTAGGAGATGGAACCCGCCGTCATAATTTCTCAAAGAATTATGACGAACACTTAAAATTTGTAAATCTTTATCGAAAAAATATAAAGAAAAATGCACGAGATTAATGTACATGATTGGAGAGCTTGATTAGTCATTTATTATGACATTATAATGATTAAGTGTCGTATAAGAGCACTTCAATTAATTGTTTTGCGTTTTAAATTTGAAAAATCATGTTTCATCATTTAGTTTTAACAGTATGAAAGAATATTTGAAAGAATTGTTCGAATACAATCAACATAGCAATCATGTTTTGTATGAAGCATTCATCAGTAATGAAAGTATAGTATCCGAAAAGTCACTCGATATTTTCAGCCATATATTGAACGCTCATCAAATCTGGAATAATAGAATTGAACCAAAGCAGTTAGACATAGGTGTTTGGGAGAAGCAAAATAAATATGAATTTGCAAATATTGATTTAAGGAATTATAAAAGTAGTATTGAATTGATAGATTGTAGGGACTTATCTGAAATAATATATTATACAAACTCAAAAGGACAAAAATTTGAGAATAATATAAAAGATATACTATTCCACATAATCAATCACAGTTCATATCATAGGGGACAAATAGCTATGGAATTCAGAAATTCAGGCATCGAGCCTTTGGCAACAGATTTCATAATCTACAAGCGGTGATTCTATTAAGTTTTACTTCAAAAGCGAGAAGATTATAGTTGACTATTTGTGAAATTATTTGCTTTAAAGAGCAAAAGTAATCAATTAAATAGAATGCAGCAAGTATTTTTCTTTTATTCAAGAAATTTAACTTCCTATGATTTTTCATCCGCTTATTACCAACCGTTCTTCCTTATAAGAAATTATATCTTTAATTAAATTGTCCCATTGCGAAGCTGATTATCTAAGACTTTACTAAGTCGTTTATGTACAAGTTAAAAAATGTAATAGTAATATGACTGACTAACTTCCTTAAAGTCGGCAGTCATTTATTTTGACAAAGCAAATTACTTGCAAATAAAATAATTACAAAGCTTTGTGAGCAATATCATTTCTAAAGTATTTATTTTCATATTTGATATCATCAACAAGTTCATAGGCAGATTTCACAGCTTCATGCATTGTATCTGCTATTGCAGTAACTCCCAGCACTCTTCCTCCGTTTGTAATAATATCACCATTAAGTTTCTTAGTACCGGCATGATAAATATACTGATTGTCCTTAACTTCTTTGGGGAAATCTATGACAAAGCCTTTGTCAAATTTATCGGGATAACCGTTTGATGCAAGAACTATACATACACAAGAAGATTTGTCATCAATTTCAATACAAGACTTATCGAGTTTACCTATGGCAGCGGAATAGAACAACTTGGCAACATCTCCTTTTACGAGTTGCATAACTGCTTGTGTTTCAGGATCACCGAATCTTGCATTAAATTCAACTACTTTCGGGTTTCCTTTATCAATCATAAGTCCAACATATAGGCAACCTTTGTAAGGATTACCCGAGTCTGACATTGCTTTGAGTACAGGTTTTATGATGAGATGTTCAACTTTGTTTTTTAATTCGTCATCTACAATAGGAGCCGGTGCGTATGCCCCCATACCTCCGGTATTTTTACCTTTATCTCCTACCCCAATTTTCTTATGGTCTTGTGCCGATGGAAGTAGTAAGTAATCTTTGCCGTCACAGATAGCAAAAACAGATGCTTCCTGTCCGTACATAAACTCCTCGATAAGTACAGTTAATCCAGCAGAACCGAATTCACCTTCAAACATGTCGTCAAGGCTGTTATGTGCTGAATCATAGTTGTCACAAATCACGACTCCTTTACCTGCCGCTAATCCGTCTGCTTTTAAGACAATGGGCATGAGCATATTATCTATGTGCTTATGTGCTGCTTCCCGCTCGCTGCTACTGAAAGTAGAAAATGATGCTGTTGGTATATTATTTTCTGCCATAAGCATCTTTGAAAAATCTTTAGATGACTCCAGCCGTGCTGCTTGCATAGTTGGACCGAAAACAGTAATTCCATGGCTGTTTAATACGTCGCTCAATCCTGCTGCAAGAGGTTGTTCGGGTCCTATTACTACAAGATCAATTCTGAATTGCTTACAAAAATCTATAATCTTGATAAAATCATTAAAATCAGTTTCTGAAATTTTTGCAAATTCTTCTATTCCCGGATTACCGGGCATCGCATAAAGATTACCGCAGGATTCAGATTGTGCCAATGAACGTGCCAAAGCATGCTCTCTTCCACCTGAACCTATTAATAAGATGTTGAATTTCATGTATATTTTATTGTATTCAAAAAATAATTATTGTTTATTCTCACGTGAAGGTACTGTGAAATAAATTCTCGTTCCTTCATTGAGTTTACTCTCGACTCTTATATTTCCGCCATTGAGTTTCACCAAGTCGTTGCAAAGTATCAATCCTAAGCCGGAGCCTGTCTCCTCACCGGTACCTTTCGAAGTGATATGACAATCAAGCTTGAAAAGCTTATCCCGAACAATTTCCGACATTCCGGTACCTGAGTCGCTGACACAAATTTCCACAAAACGGTCATCGTAAGTATGGGCATTAATGACAATTTCACTACCCGGAAAGGAAAATTTCAAAGAATTGGATATTAAGTTTCTAATAACAGTATTTATTATATTAACATCAGTATAGACTAAGCACTTGCTTGATACTTGGTTTACTAATCTGATATTTTTTTGTTTTGCAGTAGGGATAAGCAAATCAATATTCATCATAATGAGAGTACTGAGTTGCATTGTTATCGGGTTGTACTGTATCTTCCCACTTTGGATTCTCGACCATTCAAGCAAATTATCCAATAATTTATATAAGTTTTGTGATGATTCGTACATCGAAGTCATCATTTCGAGCACTTCGGTATCGCTCATTTTACCGTATTCACTCGATAATATTTTAGTAAGTTGCATGAATCCTTTCAACGGAGTACGAAGGTCATGAGCAATAATTGAGAAAAATTTATCTTTCTGGTTATTCATCTCAATCAAGTCATGTCTTGATGAGTCAATTTCCTCGAGCAAAGCTTTGATTTTTTTTGTTTGATTTTCTTCAGCTGCACGAGCAAACTCAAGAGATTTCACCAAATCGTTTAATTTTTGTTCCTTTTCAATAAAATGACCAATGCAAATCATTGATAGGACAGCAGCCCAAACATCTCCGTCATCACCTACAACAGGATTAACTTTGATTTTGTATATGTCACCAAAATAAGCATTTTCTTTTTCATTGGTTTCCCTTTCAAACGCTTGATTTGTATTTATAGAATATTCAATATTTTTAGAAATCGTGTGACTGACATCACAGAACAGTTCATTGATATTTAAGCCTTTGAGGTTGCTGTCAGACTCACGATTAATAATGGCTTTTACACTTTCACTATAATCAATGAGGTTTAAATTCTTATCAAATACGAGAATAATTCCAGGTATGGTATTTAGTATTGCACGTAGCTCTTGTAAGGCTTTTCTCTGATTATCAAATTTCAACTTCTGGTCATTTACATCAAACACCAAACCTACGATTTCCTTAGCGGAACCATCGGTATTACGTACCATTTTTGCACGCTCTTCGAACCACCTGTAATCACCATTGCTGTTACGAATGGGATAAACCATTCTTACTTCTCTTGAATTATCTAAATTCTGAAGTGTATTAATAGTATAGGCTTTATAATCAGGAGCTATCAATGAATCCCAGAAATCGTTAGCTTTCACGAATTTCGAAGACTCGTAACCGAGTATTTCTTTTACATTATCAGAAATAAAATTAAAGGAATAATCACCGTAAGGCTTGGTTGAATAGACTATGGCTGAATTTTGTGTAAGAATATTATTCCATGAAGGATCGTCAAATCTCGAAAGACTTTCGAGACTTATCATATACAATGATGATTTTTTTAATACCGAAATTCTGTAATAAACAGGTTCAAGTGAGTCCGGATGTATATTAACAATAAGATTTTGCTTTCTATCATTTATATAGTTATTTGATTTTATTTGAGATATGATTTGCTCTGCAAATTCGTCTGCAGATTTGAACCTTGATGATTCTAAAAATTCGATACTAAAGGAACTATTGAAATACAGACTTCTTGCCAAATCGTTTTCTGTGTCGTGTTCGACCAAGAAAAAAGGATTTGAAAACAAATCGAATGCCGACTGAAAATTCAGCAATTGCTCCCGCATAAATAATGTTATTTAATAAATGATATTCTATAATACTCAAAATTAATAAAAAAATTAATATCTTCAAAGCAGTTCGTTAATAATTTTTTTAATAATATCAAAATCATATCCTTTATTTGTAAGATACCTTATCAGGGATTCCCGTTGTTTCTCTTTTGGTTTGCTCTCAATAAGCCTGATTTTTTTTAAAGCAGTTTGTCTGGCATTGTCAATTAAGTTATCTTCAGAAACAGATTTTCTAATTATCTCATCAAAAATCTCCGGTTTTACTCCCCTTTTTCTTAATTCGTTTTTAATCTTAGCGATCCCCCATTTCTTACGCATAGACATTGTTATGAAATTTAAAACAAATTTATGGTCATCTATCAAATCCAGCTTCTCTAATTTTTCAACAGTTGCAGTAATTTCAGGTAACTCATATCCCTTTTGTCTTAATTTATCAATGACTTGTGATTTTGACCTAACAAAGCCGGCTGCGATTCTATAAGAATAAGCATTGATATTCTTGAGCTTATTCTCGTATTCGAGCTTCGCAATTATTTCGTCATCAATCTGACTGCCTCTGTTAATTCCAAATTTCAACAATGAATCAATGAAAACAGTCAGTTTTGAACCATCACTTAAATGCAGACAACATTTGTTCGGAGATTTTGATTTTGTTATTTTTTCTAAAAAAATTTGGTTCATTGTTATTATAAGGTAAATAGATTATTCATGATAGTTTTTGTCATATTCATTAGTCTCACGTTATGTACACGTACATAATCAACATTATTTTTAAGCAAAAGAGTATGTATAAGAATCGTTGCAAAGTCACGCTCTGCAGGATTTGCTATTTCAAGCATTTTACCAATGAAAGATTTTCTTGAAATACCGAGCATCACGGGACAATTGAGCTCAGACAAGTAATCAATATTTTTTAATATTTCCAGATTATGCTCATAATTTTTAGCAAATCCAATGCCGGGGTCAATTATTATATTATTGACATTAGATAGTTTTGCAATCTTAATAGATGTTGTCAGCTCATCTATAAGTTCTCTCCATAAATTAGCGTAATAGGGATTTTGTTGCATTGTTGACGGTTTATGACGTGAGTGCATCAGAATCAGAGGTACGTCATAAATTGCAGCAAGCTCTGCAATTTTCCTGTCGAATCTGAGTCCGGATACATCGTTTAACATATCACAACCGGCATCAAGTGCTTCTTTGGCAACTTCATGCTTAGTTGTATCTACAGAAATTTTGATTCCTTTGTCGAATTGCTTCAGTTCCTTTATCACCGGAATTATTCTTTCAATTTCAGTATGTACATCAATCAATGCAGCTCCGGGTCTTGTACTTTCACCTCCAATATCCAGTATGTCTGCCCCTTCTTCAAGCAGGCTTAGTGCCTTTCTAACGGCAGAACGTTTATCAATAAACTTACCGCCATCAGAAAAGGAATCCGGGGTTACATTTAATATTCCTACTATCTTGGGAAACTTTATCATGATTTCTTCGAGTTTGTATTGATATAACCGTCATTTTTTACAATGTTTGATATCATCTCTGCCTTCATTAAAAAAGGTTGCATTTTCCTTAAATGATTTGAAAGGCTTTTGAGTCTCACGTTTTCACTTCTGATTTCGAGTAAGGATTGTTTTTGTGAATTGTTTAGTCCGGCTTTCTGGGCTATCAGGAATGACGGATTAAGTACATCAAGCTTTTTTGGGTCAATGGGATTAATCCTCATGCTCTTTATACTTTTGGCTATTTTGTTAAACAAAAGAGCAGTTTCTTCGAGAAGTACATCATCAATACCGTAATCATCGTCAGCAAACATATCAACTTCTGCCGTAAAATACGG
>JBAYPL010000045.1:0-13595 GCA_041677745.1 Kapaibacterium sp. (SeqCode) | reverse complement strand
TAATGGAATATTGTTTATAATTATTCTGGGAAAAAAGTACATCACCCCCGGGACATCCTGCTCTGATACTGAATCTTATATTTGTGTCAGGATATGCGTTCATGAATTTGACTAAACATTCATAATCGTTCTCAGGAATAGAAGATGTTGTTCTTAAAGAAATAAGAGTATCAATTTTACAATCGTTTCTGTTTTCACAAACTACAGAGCTTAGACCTATATAAGTATAATTTGTATTTCTTATGAATCTTTGCATCAATGTTTGTTCAAACTCGATTACATTATCATTCATAATTCTTACAAAGCCTGTATCAGCCGGCGGATTATCGGAATTACTCAGCATACCCCAACTTGTTTCATTAGTCTTCTTACCGACCAAGATTTCCAATGATTTTGCCTGTTTATCCAAGCCCAGATTTAAAAACCTGAACTTGATTGAACCCGTGTTGTCCGGCGGATTCACCAAATCAGGATTCTCCTCGATACAAGACATTGAAAATAATATAATAAACAATATACATCCCGCACTTATCAGTTTCATCTTATCTTAGCAAAAATCTTAAAAATTATATAGAAGAATAATATATTTAAAAATTGTTTAAAGGATTAATAAATGACTAATTTGTGGTCAAATTGATCAGAGCTTTATGAAATACATTAGCCGAAAATATTTATGTTAACCTCAAAAAAAAAATGACATGGGTCAACCATGCCATTTTTTAATAATTTTCGTCAAATTGCTCTATTTAGCTTGTCTTTCGTTATATTCTTTAATAATGTCTTCCTGAACTGATTTAGGAACTTGAGAATAACGTAAAAACTCCATTGTAAATTCACCTTTACCTTGGGTAGAGGAACGTAAGTCAGAAGAATACCCAAACATTTCCTTCAAGGGTACTTCAGCCTCAACAACAACATAGGCAGCATCCACGTTAGTGTTAACGATAATGCCTCTACGCTGGTTAATCTGTCCGATAATCACACCTTGAAATTCTTCAGGAGCAGAAGTTTCAAGTTTCATGAAAGGTTCGAGAATGACAACTCCGGCTTTAGCTAATGAATCTCTGATAGCTTGTTTTGAAGCAAGTTTAAATGCCATTTCTGAGGAGTCAACAGTATGGTAAGCACCATCATTTAGAGTTACTTTGGCATTAACAATAGGCTGATCAATGAGGTATCCTTCAGATAATTGCTCGTTGAATCCTTTATCGCAAGCAGGAATATATTCTTTTGGAATAGCACCGCCGACAATACTGTTAACAAACTCATAAGGATTGGGACCATCAAGTGGCAGAGGTTCGAGAATACCTGCTACTCTACCAAACTGACCGGAACCGCCGGTTTGTTTCTTATGAGTATAATCGAAATTAGCAGTCTTAGTAAGAGCTTCTCTGTAAGCTACTTTTGGTTTACCGACATTTACTTCGCAATTGTACTCACGTTTAATTCTCTCGATATAAATTTCAAGATGGAGCTCACCCATACCTTTGATAATAGTTTCGCCACTGTCTTCATCTCTATAAACCTTGAATGTAGGGTCTTCTTTCTGGAAGCGATTCATAGCCTTTGAGAAGTTGACCTGTCCAGCTTTTTCTTTAGGAGCAACTGCAAGCTCGATTACGGGATTAGGTACGAACATTGATGTCATAGAATAATTGACGCTACCATCTGTGAACGTATCACCGGAAGCACAGTCAACACCAAACATGGCAAAAATCTCACCGCAAAATACTTCTTCGATTTCATGCATTTCATTAGCGTGCATCCTGATAAGACGCGGAATCTTCATTTTCTTGCCGTTGGCAACATTAACTATAGTATCACCTTTTTTCATGCTGCCTTGATAAAGTCTCATATAAGTCAATTGACCATATCTGCCGTCTTCTAATTTGAATGCGAGAGCTACAGCCGGCTTATTTTCTTCCGGGATTAAGTCAACTTTTTCTTCGTTATTATCACGGTCAAGTGCATGATTTTGAATTTCTTGCGGTGCAGGCAAATATGCTAATACAGCATCAAGAAGAGTCTGAATACCCTTATTCATCTTAGCAGTACCTACCAATACAGGTGTGATATGCAGAGCAATCGTTTGTTTTCTGATAGAATCTTGAAGCTCTTCTATGCTAATTTCTTCGTCGCCGAGGAACTTTTCAGCTATATCGTCATCATGATCACTCAGACGTTCAATCATTTCATTTCGACGACGTTTAGCTTCTTCAATCAGATGGTCCGGTATGTCAGTTTCGACGATTTCAGTTCCGTTTGGTCCTTTGTAATAGATTGCCTTCATTTTCAACAAATCAACTACACCCTCAAATCTGTCTTCAATACCGATAGGCATCACCAGCATTACGGTTTTGTGATGTAATTTTTCTTGAAGTTGGTCAACAACTCTGTCCGGGTTTGCTCCGGCTCTGTCAACTTTATTGATAAATGCAATTCGGGGTACATTATAGCGACGCATTTGCCTGTCAACAGTTATGGATTGTGATTGTACACCCGCTACACCGCATAGAACCATCACAGCTCCGTCAAGAACCCTAAGAGCTCGCTCTACTTCTACAGTAAAGTCAATATGACCGGGAGTGTCAATAAGGTTAATGTTGTAGCCTTTCCATTCACAGAATGTTGCTGCTGATTGTATGGTGATACCCTTTTCTCGCTCGAGGTCCATTGAGTCCAGCGTGGGACCTGCTCCGGTTTTACTTCTTACTTCAGTTATCTGGTGAATTTTACCGGTGTAGAACAGAATCCTCTCGCTAAGAGTTGTCTTGCCAGAGTCAATATGAGCGGCAATTCCTATGTTTCTTATCTTTGAAATATCCATCTTTTAACCATTTATGAAAATAATTTTTTGTCTAATGATGATACAGAATAGCAAAAATAACTATTATTTTTTTATTAGAAAAATATTATATGTATTTTTATGAGTTTTTTTTTCACTTTTTTTCCACATACCCACCTACCATCATAAACAAGCCGTTATGATGTATCTTTTTCAAGTAGTTGATAAATCAAAGCAATTTGTAAAGCTTCATGTCTAAGAAAACCATCTGGATTCTTTACATTCATGTACCAAAGTCGAAGCTTGCAAACTTATACCTCAGTCAAAAAGCCTCTAAGGTAATATTTCCAATCATGGAATTCACCAATTTCTTTGGATAGAATGTTATTGCTCATTGATGTATCCGGTGGTCTCTTTGCAGGTAAGTTGAAATGTTCAATCTCAACAGGGTTGAGCTGAACTTTTAAAGACAAGTGTCTTACCACTTCTTTAGCCCATTCGAAACGACTTGCTTTACCATTGGGAGTAAGATGGTATAAGCCGTTAAGCCCTGCTTTTATTGCATTGATTGTTGCACTTACAATCATATCCGTTGAACTTGGTATTGATGTCTCATTGGAAGTAATATTAATCGAATTATTTGTTGATGCCCATTGTAATAGTTTAAAAATAAAGTTCCTACGACCTTTTCCATATACCCAGCTCAATCTGAATATCAGATAATTGTCGAGTATATCAGATATAATATTTTCTCCTGCTAATTTACTTTTGCCGTATTCATTGATTGGATTTGTTCTGTCAAGCTCAGTATAACTTGTACCCTTAGTACCGTCAAAAACGTAATCAGTACTGAAATGGACAAAAAAAGTCTTGTCAACTTCTGCTGCCTTGGCAATATTTTCAGCACCCTTTTGATTTACAAGAAAAGCTGGTACATTATTTATTTCAGCTTGATCAACCAAGTTATACGCTGCACAATTTAATATCACAGATGGTTTGTCTGCTTGAAGCACTTCTTTTACTTCGTTATACTCACTTATGTTGCATTCATCGGAACCATAAGCAGAGAAATCCACACCGTTCAGGGTGAATTCCTCCGCAAATTTGCTTCCTAACTGCCCATTGGCACCAAATATCAGATATTTCATTTTTTGTAAACCGTTTTCCAATAATTACGCAAGTAGTCCAATTTCTTTTCAGACCATGCTAAGTTTTCAAGATACCAACCAACAGTGTTATTCATACCTGTTTCAAAATCAATCTTAGGTGACCATCCAAGTTCTCGTGTGATTTTGTCATAGCTCAGAGAATATCTGAAATCATGACCGGGTCTATCTTGAACATACTCAATAAGTTCTTCGGATTTCCCTAATCTGTCGAGCAGTTTTTTAACTACTTCGATATTCCGTCTCCCCTGACCACTGCCAATATTATAAATTGATCCGGGAGCGGCTTTCTCGAGCACAGTCATTACTGCATCTGCACAATCTGAAACATAAAGCCATTCACGTATATTCAATCCTTGTCCGTAAACCGGGATTTTCTCATCATGCAAAGCTTTCAAGATAACTACTGGAACAAGTTTTTCAGGAAACTGCCAGGGACCGTAATTATTTGAAGGCCTTGCAGTCACTACCGGTGTTCCAAAGGTACGGAAATAAGCTCTTCCGAGCATGTCAGCACTTGTTTTGCTAACCGAATAAGGTGAATTTGGTTCAAGAGGAGTATCTTCGTAAAATGACCCTGTCTCGCCCAATTCACCATAAACTTCGTCAGTAGCAATATTAATAAATTTGTTTACTCCGAATTTTTTGGCACATTCCAATAGGACATGAGTGCCCAAAACATTTGTTTTGATAAATGGTGAAGAATCGAGTATGCTTCTGTCAACGTGACTTTCAGCAGCCCAGTGAACAACAGCATCCGGTTTTTCAGTCATAAAGATATGTTCCATAAACTCTAAATTGGACACATCAGCTTTATAAAATCTGTAATCATCTTTGACTTCAGCTAACCTGTCAGTATCACCTGCATAAGTCAAACAATCAACGACAACAACATCATAACCCTTTTTAACGACTTGACGCACAAACTCACTGCCAATAAAACCGGCTGTACCGGTTGTTAATAATTTCATAATTAAATTTTCTCCTTCAAAATTCTTAAGCAATAGTTTTTGTAATCACAATTAGGAAGATTGTTGACAGTTTGTTCATACTCATCAACATTGATAAATTTCATTGACAAAGCAATTTCCTCGAGGCATGCAATTTTCAAGCCCTGTCGTTTTTCGATTGCATGGATAAAGTTAGCAGCATCAAGAAGTGCACCGGGAGTTCCTGTATCAAGCCAGGCAACGCCACGCCCAATTTGCTGTACATTGAGTCTGCCCTGTGCAAGATATACTTTTTGTAAATCTGTGATTTCATACTCTCCCCTTGCACTCGGGGTAAGCGATTTAGCATAATCAGCAACATTTGAATCAAAAATATAAAGTCCGGGTATTGCAAAATTTGATTTAGGTTGCTTAGGTTTTTCTTCAATACTTATTACTTTATTATTTGCATCGAATTCAACGACACCGTATTCCTCAGGATTATCCACCTGATATGCAAAGACAGTACCGCCGTCATTTGAAGAAATTCCTTTTCTTAAGAAATCTAATCTACCATAAAAGAGATTATCTCCCAAAATCAAACATGATTGATCGTTTCCTATGAAATCTTCTCCAAGGACAAAGGCTTGTGAAAGCCCATTAGGTACCTCTTGAATTATATAGCTGATATTAATACCAAGGTTACTCCCGTCTCCCAATAAATTGCGATAGTTAGGAGTATCATGCGGTGTCGAAATAATGAGAATATCTTTGATTCCGGCAAGCATGAGAGTGGACAGAGGATAGTATATCATAGGTTTATCATAAACAGGCTGCAATTGCTTACTGAATACATGTGTCATGGGATATAACCTTGAACCTTTGCCACCGGCAAGTATTATTCCTTTAGTGTTCATAATTTTCTCCATAAATAAATTGATTTGATTCTACTGTTTCTGACCATGATTTAAGGCTGTGACCATTTAAATCCTTATCCTTAATTATAAGCTGACCATTATTTATTGTTCTATGAATTAGTTCCATGATTTCAGATTCACAGATGCTCCAGTCAATGTCCTTTGCTAATGGAGAAATACCTGTTTCACACTCAGGGTTCCAAAATCCGGTACAATAATATTCAATGAAAGTATCCTCCGGCAGAAACAATCCGTGAGCTATTCCAACAGGTGCATAAACCCACTCTCCTGTGTTTGAATTGATTGAATTAGATGAGTCAACTCCGATAATTTTACCGTAAGTAGGTGAATTCTTCCTGATATCGAGCAGCAAGTCAATCATTCTTCCGTTGACACAACGAATAAGCTTCGCCATGTAAGGATTCCATTGGAAGTGCATTCCTCGAATAGTTCCGGCTTTAGAATAAGATTCATTCATTTGGGTAAAATTTAAATTTTTCAATACTTCGGTATCGGGATGGACATCAAAGTCTTGCTTTCTGTATGTTTCTGCAAAGAATCCGCGTTCATCAGCGTATCTTTGATATTTTATAAGTTTACAACCGTCAATCGGCAGCGATTTAACATCAAGTATTTTCATTTTAATCCGAAATAATTTTCAATTTCATTAACAACTCTATTTGCAGTCTTACCATCCCAAAGATCAGGAATTTTTGATTCTTTCCATTTTCCGTTAATTGCTTTCTCAGAAAAATGAAGTACCTTTTCCATATCAAGACCTGCTAATTCATTAGAACCATGTGTAATAGTAATTGGACGCTCGGTATTTTCTCTTACGGTAATACATGGAATTTTCAAAGCCGTAGTTTCCTCTTGTACACCTCCACTGTCAGTAATTAATAATTTGGCATTTGACATTACTTTCTGAAAATCCAAATATCCGAGTGGTTCGGTAAGAATCAAGTTTTCAGAACTTTCTACCAATTCGCTCAATCCAAAGCCATCAATGTTTTTTCTGGTTCTCGGATGAATTGGAAATACAATTTTTAACTTCCTCTGTATCTTGTTTAGAGTTTGTATTATCTTGGTTAAGTTCTCCGGCTCATCAACATTCGACGGACGATGAAGAGTAACAGCCACATAGTTTTCGGAAGTGAGGTTAAGATTATTCAATATATCGGACTTTTCAGCTTTTGGGAGAAATCTAAGTAATGTATCAATCATGATGTTGCCGACTAACTTAATTTTCTCTTCCGGGATGCCTTCCTTTATCAGATTAACATTTCCGTCCTCCGATGGAGTAAGCAACAAGTCAGCGAGTGTATCGGTTACTAATCTGTTGATTTCTTCCGGCATACGACGATCGAAGCTGCGTAAACCGGCTTCCATGTGAATGACCTTTATTCCCAGCTTTGACGCAACAATACTGCAAGCCATGGTTGAGTTAACATCGCCTACTACAAGAATTGCATCCGGTTTAAGTTCAGTGCATATATCATCAAATCTATCCATGATTTTCGCCACTTGCTTAGCTTGGGAATCTGAACCAACTTCAAGGTTAACTAAAGGCTTGGGTATCTCTAATTCTTCAAAAAAAAGATGAGACATCTTTTCGTCATAATGCTGACCGGTATGTATTAATATCGGTTCTATCGTATTGCTTGCTTGCATTGCAGCCATTATTGGTGCAATTTTCATGAAATTCGGTCTGGCACCGACAATATTAAGTATTCTAAACATTAACAACCTAAATTAATTTTAATCTTTTCTAAACTTTTTTCCATATCCGGTCCAAGGAATCCGTCAATGAATAAGCCAAATATTCTGTTTACCGGATTCCAACCGTTTTCTCCGTAATCTGTCCATTTGATTTCGGTACCGCCATTATTTGATTTGAGATTAATTCTTCCACTTTTGGTTACCGAATTATTTTGGAAACTCAATGTAAACTCTATTAATTCATTTTCTACAAAATGGGTATATTGAAACATCCCCTGCCCCATCAATTCACCGTTCCATTCGACTGAATATTTACCGTCCTGCACATCATGATTGAACTTGTAAACGATAGTCGAATCAAGCCTTTTTGTAATATAAAACCAATCATCGAGTTTATCAATATCGGTCAGATATTTATAAACTGAATCTCGTTCACAATCAACATTACTTGTCCTGACAATACTATATTCGGACGGTAAGAATACCGAAAGAATGAACAACACAGTCAAAATGGTAAAAAACACCAATAATATCTTTTTAATCAAATTCATTTTCATTTTTGCAACAGACAAATATGCAATGTAACAACATCTTATCAAATATTGCGTCATTTTTTAAAATAATTTAAAACATAAGTAATTTTATGATAAAGAATATTATAATTCCGGCGCTATTGATTATACTTGTAACTGCTGTTCATTTATTTGGGCAAAATGTCAATGAACAAAAATTCCGGCTCGCTGAAAGCTTTGAGTCGAACGGTGATTTTTATGGAGCGGTCAGATTATATAGTGAGCTGATGAAAGATGTTCCAAACAATACAGAATATTTCAACGGATATGTAAGGTCAATGAAAGCATTGAGCAATTATTCCGAGCTTTTAGATGAAGTTAACAAGCGAATTCAAAATTCTGAAACTCTGGAAATACTTGATTTGCATGCTGAATTATGCTGGAGGACAGGGCAACCCGGAGAATCAGACAAATCTTGGGAAAAAGCCTTATCAAAATATTCCGATAGTCAGAGAACTTACTTAACAATCTCACAGACACAGATTAATCTCAGGTTATTTGAAAAGGCAATAAACACACTATTGAAAGGGCGAAGCAATATCGGGGACCCTCGTCTGTTCAACGACCCGCTTATCAAGCTGTACATAGCAACAGGAGATTATAGGTCAGGAACTGATGAAATTGTCAACTTGCTCAATAATGACTACAACCTTCCGCAGGCACAAGGAAGACTATTTGCACTCATGATTAACGACGAAGCGCGTGAATATGTGGGTTCCGAACTTAAAAATGCCTCAGAGAATAAATCTGATAATATTGTCTATCAGGAAGCATACGCTTGGTTCCTGAGGACAACCGGTTCGCTCGATGAAGCCTTAAAAATAATCGAAAAAATTGACAAATTAAAGAGAACAAACGGATTAGAAATCTTAAACTTCGCAAGCTCAGCAGTCAGAGACGGAGAGTATGATATTGCGGTTAAAGCATATAAGATTATAATTGACTACGGGAAACAAAATCCTTATCATGCTTCTGCATTGTTTGGTTTTACAAGGGCTCTTGAACAGAAATTTGCATCCTCTAAGGATAATATTGATAAGAAAGCAGCTGCTGAAATAATTGAATCTTATAATAAAATTATCCAAGACTTCCCAAGGTCCGGAAATGCTGCAGACAGCAGGTTGCGATTATCAATGATTTATTCTGATATACTCAAAGATAATCATAAGGCTATCAATGAGCTGGACAAACTTATCAAAGAATTTCCGTCTTCTCAGTATGCGGTTTCCGCTTATTTAGAGCTCGGAGATTTATTAATTATTAATAATGAGTTAGACAAGGCAGAAATGTCATTCAATAAAGTCCGTGAGCTACACAGATTTGCAACAGCACAACAAAAGGATAGGGCTATGTATATGTCGGCTCTTCTTGTGTACTTCTCCGGCGAAATTGAAAAAGCCGTACAATCTTTTGAAATACTAGCTTTGAATCCGGATACAGATATTGCCAATGATATACTGAACAAGCTCTTTATCATCAATTCCGATAAGGAAAAGATTGCTGCTCAGCGTCTTTATGCACAAGCCGAGCTGAAAGAATTTCAGGGACGATCGGACGAGGCTTTGAAACATCTATACGAATGTGCCGAGCTTGCTGAAGGCTCTCCCCTCGGTGAAAACGCCTTGTTCAAATCTGCAGAAATCTGCTTCAAGACGGCTCAATACATCGAATGCCGAAAATTAATTTCAAATTTAAATGAAAAATATCCTGAATCAAAACTTATGGACAGGAGAGTCATGTTACTTGCCGATTCTTATTATAATGAAGCTAATTTCGGCGAAGCCTTGAAATTTTACACCGAGCTGATTACCAAGTATCCCGAATCTATTTTCTTGCAGGAAGCCAGAAAGAAAATCAGAATCATAAGAAAAGATAATATTTGAATTTTTGAAAAAAATTATTTGTTTTATTTGATATTTTTATTATTTTTGAATTGTGGAAATGTTCAAAATAATAATGGAGAAAGATATGAAAATATCATACTCAAATTACAGTACAGATTTGTAAATGTTTGTCAATTGCTCTAATTATGTTCATCACCGGAAGTATGAACGTGTTTTCAAATGATCCATCACAGGATTGTCCTTGCAGTTGTGATGAAATAGTGAAACCTCAGTCAGGTGGCGATATTAATAGAATTGTAATGGTTGAACACGAAGATGGATGTTCAATCTTCAGAATTGAGGTTACTGGTTGTGGTCAAAGGACAGTTATGGGTTTCAATCTGGATTTTGGAATGGATCCAAACGATCCATGTCTAAACCAAAATTGGACAATTAAAGATTATGGAACCGACATGGTTTTGGGTGTTTATAATCCCACCATTACTAATCCGACTTTTGGCACCTTCAATCCACCAGTACTTCCTTGTGAGTCAAGAGACTTTTCATTTAAACTTTGTCCTGAGGTGCATGAATTCTGTTTGTACAAAGATTATGATGTTGGGATTAATTTGATTTTTCAAGAAATTCTTGATCCATGTCCAACTTTACGTAAGCAATTAATTTTTGCATGGGTAAGTTCTGTACAACCAATTGACATCAATTCAAAAATAATATTAAATCAAATTGATGGTTTTCTTTCAATGGATTTTTCAAATTTAGAAAATCAATTAGATACAGAAGGTTTGATATTAAAAATTAATGATGTTTATGGTAATTTACTGATGTCTTATGATATAAAAGAAATTAAAAATGCCATTAACATTGACCATCTGATTAGTGGAAAATACTTAGCTTCAATTAGTAAAAAAAATGAAATACTTGGTGTTTTTCATTTTTCTGTGATTAAGTGATAAGGAGAGATTAATAATGAAAGGAGCTATCTTAATATTCTGTTTAATTTTTTGCAATGTTTATTTATTGCTTTCTAAAGACTTGCTATTCCACGACATAGACTTCGGGGACGTTCCGGTTGGGAATGATTCTATTCCGAATATTAAAATGCTCTCTTTCATTATTACAAACATTTCTGATAAAAGGGTTCTAATCGAACACATGGTAGAGTCTGATCATTATCCTCATGAGATAGCCATAAAGGGAAACAAAATAGGATTCTCACCGGGTCCCATTTTAAGATATTTCAATGGACCTTTGGAAATTGGAGTTAATTCGGAAGTACGGATGAATGCCTATTATCAATCTAATTTTTTGGATGATATAAGCTTATCTGGTAGTAAGCTTGGCAAAACTGTCTATATTTACTACCGATTCGAGGATGAAGAATTTTATTTCGAAGATTCCGTAAAATTTTATGCTCGTTCGGTTCCAAGCAACGGCATTGAGTCATTCGGTTTCAAATATTCATTTTATGCTTGTGAGAACGACTCAAAATTTATATCTGACGATTTTTCGGTAACTGTCTTAAATACGAGTGAATATGATTTAAAAATTGATTCTGTTCAGGTATCAATTGAGGGAAAAAATATAAAAGAGAACAATCTGACAGACAAATATGGAAATATCAGCAATTTATTACCGATAAACGGTTTATTGAGATACAAATTCGATTATAATTTCATGAATTTTGAAAAATCTGTCGGTCGAGTCAAGTTCTTTTCTTCTGATGTTGCCGGTTTGGGCAAAACATTCACTACTATAGATTCAACCATCGTTCATCTCGACGTAAGTCAAAGTGACGGGAAATTGTATTTGGTTAACAGAAGGATAACGTTTAATCAAGGTGAAAAAGTAAATATACCATTGCGTTTACTCAGCTGTAACAATCAAGATTACTTTGTAGATACAATTTACATTAGTGAAGATGGTTTACCGGAATCATACAGGATACTCCCACCCAATGATAAATTTCCAATTCGTATCAATTCCGACTCGATTTATTATGTTGATATCGAAATAGATTCCGATATTTCCTTTGTACGAGAAAAAAAACTGTGTGCTATATTCAGAAATTCAAACGGTGATTTGTACGAAAGATGTTTAGATATTTTAATAGCCGTTCTTAGTCCGTCCGGTGTTAATGAAAATGAGATTATTGATAAACCATTCTTAATTTATCCGAGACCTGCAAGTGATGTCATCAGAATCAAATCGCTTTCAGAACGAATTCAACAGATTGATTTGGTACAACTGTATGATTTATTTGGTAATATCGTGTTTCGTGGTAATTCGGAATTCACGGAATTGAGTATTCCGGTTAATAATTTAAGTAACGGTATGTATTTTCTGCAAATAATTGCACAAGGACAGGCTTATAATTTCAAAATTCCGATAAACAGATGATGAAGCTTATAATTGGAATTATTATTACTCTAACTTTTCCGATATTTCTATTATCTCAATCTGCAGACAATATCGGAAGGGAATTTGTTCTGTGTTTTCCTAAGAATGATGGTAGTGAAGCATTAGATGATGTTTTAAAATTAACAATGATTAATTATGAAAACAAAAGTGCAAATTTAATATTACATTTTAGTTTAGACGGGAACATCATTTATGATACATTAGAACCTAAGCAAACTAAAGTAATTCATATTCCTAATAAGTATGAATTATCAGCATTTAACAATATAGAAAAAAACACTTTAAAACTTGTATCAAGTGCTGATATCTCCGTAATTTTTCAATCGAGAACTCATTTTTCTTCCGATGCATGCTTGGTCTTACCCGTTCATTCATTAGGGAGCAATTATGTAGTAACGAATATAAACAACAGGGGTGATGTGACATTTGCACGATTAAATATTATAGCTCTGTACGATGAAACTGTTGTCGAGATAAATTCACAATTGATCATTGACGATAGCGATGTTGACTTGGAAGATAACAAATCATTTAAATTAAATAATGATGAAGTATTTGTACTTACAGCAAATATAATTGATAAAAGTGATTTTTCCGGAACATTTATTAGTTCGAATAAACCAATTTCAGTGTTCACATCTCACGACAGAACCTCAATACCTATTAATCATTTTACACAGGATTGCATAATTGAACATTTGCCGCCTATAGATAAATTAGGTGATAAGACAATTTTTACTCTTACCAAATTCCCGTCTTATGAAAGTGTCATTTATTCAAAAATAATTGCCGTATTTGATTCTACTTTGATAACATGGAATGGTAATGATACTCTGATTTCTCAGGGTGAATTTGTTGACTTAGTCAGTACTTCATCTTTTGTTGTCAAAGCCGATAAATCGGTATTATTTTCTCAGTATGAGCAATCTGCAAGAGTTATGTATGCAAAGGGGGATCCATTTTTAGCAATAATCCCTCCCATCCAACAATGGAAGAATAATTACAGTTTTTACAGTTCAGAGCTGATGGATTTCTCGGAGCATTGGATTAATATTGCCATACACGAAAACGCTTTGAATTCGATTATTCTTGATGGTAAACCTGTCGAAACCGCCAATATTACAAGAGTTGAGGGAAGCGACTACTTTGCCGGAAGTGTCAAGGTGCAGCCCGGTTTTCACCAAATTCATGCCGACAGCAACTTTTCTTTATTGGTATATGGCTACGGTGTTATCATCAGCTACG
>JBAYPL010000044.1:0-13856 GCA_041677745.1 Kapaibacterium sp. (SeqCode) | reverse complement strand
TTATCAACAAGATTCGAAAGTATCTGAGATATTTTATTCTTATCTGTTACAATTATTGGATTTTGTTCACTGTTGACACTTATTTTAAAGTCCAACTCTTTATCAAAAGCTTTGTGTTCGAAATAACTGTAAAGCTCTTTCATTAAGTCATTGATATTTACGGGAGAATTAACAATATCCATTTTTCCGGATTCAAGCTGTGAAATATCGAGAATATTATCAATAAGTTCTATTAATCTCCTGCTTGATGATTTTATAAGTCCGGCAT
This sequence comes from Kapaibacterium sp. (SeqCode), assembly GCA_041677745.1. Taxonomy (GTDB): domain Bacteria; phylum Bacteroidota; class Ignavibacteria; order Kapaibacteriales; family UBA2268; genus JANJTB01. The sequence continues at coordinate 13,588 of JBAYPL010000044.1, read as the reverse complement.
ATTCAAGTTTTTCCTTATCTGATAATTGATTGTTCATCAGTAATTTGGAAAATCCAATTATACCATTCAGAGGAGTTCGTATTTCATGAGACATATTTGCTAGGAATGCAGACTTCAATCTTTCACTTTCTTCAGCTTTATTCATAGCTGATATAAGCTCTAACTGAGTCTGTAGTCTGTCTTGCAAATTATAAAGCAGGTCGGCTAGAACTTTCAGAACCATGACTTCTTCTTCATTCCATACTTTTATTCTGTTAACGGCATCAAATCCTACAAAACCCAAGCATTTACCATTGTTATAAATCGGAATACCAAGAGCTGATTTAGTCCCTTGAGACACAAGATAGTTCTTTAAGTTATCATCATCACTCATTGTATCAACATCTTGAATCAATATAAGTTTACCTTTCAAAAAGTGTTCCATCCAACCCATCAGGTTTTCAAACGGTACTACCGGGAACATATCAATTCCGGGACGGATGCCGTCTCGGCACCATTCATGGGTATTTATCGCCAGTTTATTGTCGAAATCATATTTAAACAAATAAACCCTGTCCATATCCACCACTCTGCCTAATTCGTCAAGTGTCTGGTTCATGGCTCTATCATACATATCAGGAGAAACATTGATGAACTCCCTTGCCCATTTGGATAGTGTGTCCTTAATACGAGTCAGTCTTTTGATGGATTCTTCCGCGGCTTTCTTCTCTTTGTGTGTATCTATTCTTTCGAGTAAATTATATATTAATTCAGATAGAAATTTTAATACAAGGATTTCTTCCTGATCCCATATTCTAAATGTTTTACAAGAATCGAATCCTACAAAGCCGACACATCTGTTGTTATTAATAACCGGAATTGACATTACGGTTTTTATATCCTGTGCTTCGAGAATTAACCTGACGGAATCATTTTTGGGGAGCTTAGAAGTATCTTCAATAAGCACAGTTTTGCCCTGCTTGTGTGTTTGGTGCCAATCCACAATTTTTTCGAGAGGTACTGATTGCAAATCATTTATTTCGGATTTAATACCTTCGTTGCACCATTCATGAGTATTAATTGCAATGTTTTCGTTTTCATCATACTTGAAGAGGTAAACTCTGTCAATTTCAAGACTCTTACCAATATCAGCGAAAGCTTCATTGATTTTAACATCAAACAATTCAGGCGATACATTAATAAACTCACCAGCCCATTTGGATAAAATCCCCTTGATTTTCTCCTGTTTTCTGATACGATTCTCATTTTCACGGCTACGACTTATGTTTCGTATAATCGCAAGTGCTTTGTTTTTACCGCATTTGACCATACGACATTCATAATTTTCCTTTCTGTCCTTTTTGTTCAATTCATAATGAAACAGCTGAATTTCATTTGTTTTCAATGCAAGTTCAATATTCAGCTTTGTCAAATCAGCTATATCTTTCGGCAATACATCATAAACTGATTTATTTATGAATTCTGATGGAAAAACAAAAGATTCTTCATCCTTTGGTAATGAATAAGTTTCTTGATAGTTTGCTTCTTCATCAAATATGAACATGAAATCAGGAATAGCTTCCAATAGAGCGTTAAATTTCTCCTCTTTACCGGTCATTTTTTCTTCGATTTTCTTACGCTCTGTAACATCTTCTTTAATTGCAATATAACTGGTTATTTTTCCTGATTTATCAATAACCGGGGATATACTTGCATACTCCCAATATTCTGAAGAATTTTTCTTTTTATTGATAAATTCACCTTTCCAACTTCTACCGCTGCTGATTGTGCTCCATAATTCTTTAAAAACATTTGGATTGGTGAATCCGGAATTGAAAATATTTACATTTACACCAATAATTTCATCAGCTTTGTATCCGGTCATTAGCTCACATGTTTGGTTAGCGTAAGTAATAATACCTTCCTGATCGGTAATCATTATTGAGCTGGCTGATTGTTCGACGGCTTTTTTGATTTGCCTTAATTCCATGACCTGTTTTTCCAATGATTGCCTGTATTCCGACAATTTTTGTTCAGCAAGTTTTCGTTCTGTCGTATCCACAGCATTAAGAACGACTCCGGTAATCCTTCCACCTGAATTAACCGGCAGGAAATTAATAATGAACCAATATTCATTACCATCTAAAGTTTTATATGATTTTTCAACTGCATGGCTCTGACCCTTTAATGCATCTCTGAATAATTTTACAAATTTCTCGGGCTCCCCTGCTTCGAGGATACTTTCAATATTCATTCCGATTTCCGGCTGAAACCTGAAAATATCTGCAATAAACCTCATTGCAACATCATTAAAGGAGACAATTATTCCATTTTCATCGGTTAAAATAAACGACTGGATTGAATTATCAAGTATTGTCTGCATCTTTATTCTTGTTTCATCACGACTCAAGTCTCTGTTCTTTTTTTCACTTATATCATATTGAGAGATAACTATACCTTCAGTCCCGTTTGAGAGTTTATTCAAGGTCAATCTGTACCACTTAATTTGACCATTATCCACATATAATGAGTACTCAATTTCTTGATTCGTGCTATTTCCTGTCAGAAGCAAATCAATTGCTTGTTTAATTTCTTTTTCCTTGTCAAGTGGGTCAGATACGAGAAAGGGGGAAATTAACTCGGTAAATTTATAATTTCGAATATTCCCGTCTATTTCGTAACGAGATGAAAAGAATTCTATGAAATTCTTATTCATACTCAAAATTCTGTCATCAGATGAAATAACTGCAAGAGAATGCCCAATTGAATTAATGACATTGTCATGGAAATTTTCCTTTTGTCTTAGTTGTTCATCTTTACTTCTCAGCTCGCTTATATCTTTTAAAATCACCAGAGCAGCCTTCATATCAGCATAATCAATTGAGACATAAGTAACTTCTGCATACCTTATCTGATTGTTTGAGACCACGAGTTCTATTTCATTTGTACTTGTATTACCTGTTGATATGGTCTTATAGATATTGTCGGCTATTTTATGGTGATATTCTTTCGAACAAATATCAAAGAAACTCCTGCCAAGCAAATATTCATCAGTAAATCCCGTGAATCTGTGTGCTGCCTCGTTGGTAATTTGGATTCTGTCATCCCTTAAGATAAATGCCGAATTAGGCATAGAGAGGATAAGTTTATTAAACTGTTCCAAGCTTTCCGAGAGCTTCTGCTCGACCAGCTTCCTATGAGTAATATCTTTTGCTATTCCTTGTACAGCTATCGGCTTACCTGATTGATAAATTGCATTGGTAAAGGTTTCAACCCATACAGTACTTCCGTCTTTTTTATATAACTTAAACTCAGACAACTCCTGTTGAATTCCGGCAAGTCTGACCTGACTTGTTAATCGGAATGCAAAATCAATCTGTTCTGAAGAAATTATATCACTGAACTTTAACTTCATAAATTCGTCACGGTCATAACCTAATAACTTCAAAGCTGCAGGATTTGCATCAATGAATGCTCCGTCAAAATCATGCAGAAAAATTGCATCATTTGTATATTGGTATAGACTAAGGAATCTTTCTTTCAAGTCAGCATTTTCACTCTTTCTAATTATCTCTAACTCTTTGATTTCTGTAATATCTTCGATCGTACCCTCAAAGAATACCTTCCCGGAGTTTTCGATATATCTTGTATATCGGTCAATCACATAAATTCTCGTACCGTCTCGACGTACCAGACTTACTTCTTCTGTATAAACTGTTTCAAATTTTGTATTTATAAGTTCGTTTCGTCGGGTTTCAGGATTTGAAAAAAAGTCTTTGGAATTGCATTGCATCAACTCTTGAACACTCGAAAAACCTAATAGAGATGCAAGTTTAAGATTGGCATATATAAAAGTTCCATTGGAATCGGTCTTATACACTCCTATTGGTAGATTGTCAAGTAAGGGTTCACTGTCTCTGCTTATGAAAATCATGTCAAATCCTTTTAATTATATTCATCCGTGAAACTGTTCTTGAAAAATGTATTTATCTTCTAAACTTCTATATTCAAAAAGTCAAACATTTAAACTGCCTAAAATAAAGGAAAAAAAAATAATAAACAAATAAAGTGTAAATTCACTCCACTTGCTATGTTTTGTTACTATTATTGTTTAATTTTGCCATTGTTGTAACACCAATTTCATAAAATCGCTATATGAACTCTACATCTATACTTGTCATAATCGCAATAATGTTCTTTCAATGTGCTTATGCTGAATCTCAAACTATTTATAAAAATGTACCGAATTTATACCATAATCTCAAGATAATTGACGGGATACTATACTATATAAATCCCGAAACCCATCAGAAAACACGAAATAATTTCTTTGATCCTGTGATGAAATTTGAAAATGTGCAAAATCCTGCATCCGGCACAGATACCGGTATAAAATTAGATTTTCAAAACAGTAAATTAAATGGTACACTTTACTACGGTCTATATCAAAGCAACGGTAAAAGCAGTAAATACCCGATTTACTTAGATAAATCATCTAAAATTATTTCAGGAATTTCAAACATCAATATTTTAAAAAATTTATCAGGAAGGAAAGACATCAGCAAGTGGCAAACTAAAGGCTTCGGAAAACTCGGATATAGAATCTGCGACAATGAAGGAAGAATTTTATATGACGGTAAATTGAATTTTGCAGGAGTCGGTCCTTTCAGTGTATTACCGGGTATAGTCGAAGGACCATTCATAAATTGTGTAACCGAATACGGTGCTGTTATAAGTTTTCGAACAAATGAATCAACTAAACCGGAAATAATCGTCAACGGAATCCAAGTAAAATATGACAATTTCTCAAATAAACATGAAATCAATATCGGCGGACTAATCCCGGATACACAGAATCACTACACTATTAGAGTCGGTAAGATTAGCGAGAATTTTTCTTTCAAAACGAATCCTGCAAGAGGTAGTAGGAAAAAATTTAGTTTTGCTTTTTCGAGCGACAGCCGACACGGTTTCGGTGGAGGAGAAAGGAACATCCACGGCGTTAACTCATATATAATGAAAAAGTCATCGGCACTTGCAGATTTCCTCGATGTTGCATTTTTCCAATTTACAGGGGACATGATTAGCGGTTACTCGACTTCATACTCTGAAACACTACTTCAATACTCAAATTGGAAACGAACAATAGAACCATTTGCTTCAAAAACACCTTATTATGTGGGTATGGGAAATCATGAGAGCATGCTCATAAACTTTCCGGACAATTCAAAATACGGACTGAGTATCAATTCTTTTCCGTTCGAGAACAATTCATCTGAATCAGCATTCATAGAATCATTTGTAAATTTTGAAAATGGACCGGTGACCGAAGATTCCTCAAAATATGATATTGATTTGAAACATAATGATTATCCTCCTTACTCTGAGCAAGTTTATCATTATACTTATGATAATGTTGCTGTTATTGTCCTTAATTCGAACTATCTTTATACTGCTTCTATTAATGCAATCGAGGAAATTGGAGGAAACCTGCACGGGTACATAATGGATAATCAATTGAAGTGGCTCGCAAAAATTATTTCCGATTATGAGCAAGACGACATGACAGACCATATTTTTGTTACAATTCACACTCCAATATTTCCTAACGGAGGGCATTCACGAGACGGTATGTGGTATCTGGGCGACAACGATAAAAGACCATGGCTCTACGGTAAACCTGTCGAAAAAGGAATAATTGAACGTCGAGATGAATTCCTCGACATAATCTGTAATAAATCCACTAAGGTATTGGCTGTGCTTACCGGTGATGAGCATAACTATTCAAGGATGTTCATCAGTGATGAAATGCAGCGTTATCCCGAATCCTATGATAAACCTAAGCTAAAGCTGAAACGCGGTGTGTGGCAAATTGTTAATGGTGCTGCCGGAGCACCTTACTACGGTCAAGAAGTACTTCCTTGGAGCTCGGAAGTTAAGGCTTTCACAGCTGAACATGTACTCTGCATATTTAATATTGATGGAAAAGAAGTAAGAACCGATGTTTATAATCCGGAGACTTTGGATTTATTTGAATCGGTAGAACTGAGGAAATAACAGTACTTTTTTTGAATAATAATTTATATTTTTGAAGTGAACAAATGACACATATACCATTCACTTTAATAATTAAAAACCCGATGTTTTTTTCAAATTACATCGGGCTCAACTAATCAATTTTCATGCAACAAATTACCTTTTGATGTTTGGCAATTCCAAGCCGTATCCTTTCTTCCTATCTTCGATTTTCAATAAAAATGCAAGAATTATCGCCAAAATGCCAAAAGTAGTGAATATCAGCATTGGGATTGTATAATCATAGGTTGTTGATGTCGTACCGTTTATCATTTCTGTGCCGGTAATACAGTATTTTTCGAGCACCCAACCTATTAAGAGCGGCACACCCATCAAGCCCCAATTTTGCACCCAAAATATCAATGCAAATGCAGTACCTAATTGATTGTCCGGTATTATTTTCGGTATTGAGGGCCACATAGCCGACGGAACGAGGGAAAATCCAATTCCCAAGAGCAATATGAGTGTGATAGCAAACATCCAATTATTAAATAGAGGAACGGAGAACAAAAGATGAACAACTGTAATCAATCCGGCACCTATCATCATGATTGTTGCACCTTTCCCTTTTCTGTCATAGATTGACCCAAACACAGGCGTCAGCAGAATCGTTCCAAACGGCAAAAGACTTGGTATTACTCCAGCCCATTCAGCATTTACTCCGAATTTATTTATCATCAAATCGGTTGCATATTTCAAAAATGGAAATACTGCCGAGTAGAACAGCACGCATAATAATGCAATATACCACCAACCTTTATTTTTAACTATCAATAATATATCTTTCATTCTGAATTCTTCACTTGGCTCTGAACTACCCGAAGCAATAATGGATGCGTCTAATTTCTTATCCATAAATGTGTAAATAAAGTAGGCAATAAAACCAATGCAAAGTAGAATTAAACAGATTAGAATCGGTGCAGATACATCATTGAATTTCAATGCAATCGGAAGTGATGATGACAATGCCAAGGCAGTACCCAGTCTTGCAATTGACACCTGTAATCCCATTGCTAATGCTAATTCCTTGCCTTTGAACCACTTTACTATTACTTTAGAAACAGTTATACCGGCGACTTCAACACCTACTCCAAAAATTGCATAGCCTATTGCTGCAACCATCACCTGCGACTTCCATCCGAAAAGCTCTGTACCGTCTAATGAACTTGTTGTAATAGCCCAATACTTTATACCCGTACCCAGTACCATGATTAAGGCTGCTCCCAAGCCGGTGAACCTCACACCCATTCTGTCTAAAATGATACCACCGATAATCAGAAAAAACAGGAATACATTAAACCAACCATAAGCACTTGTAAAAAATCCGTATTCCACACTATTCCATGAAAGCTGATTTTCTAACAGACCCTTTAACGGTGCCATCACATCTGCTAAATAATATCCGGCAAACATTGTGAATGCCACTACCACCAATGCTGTCCATCTGGCTGCTTTCGATTCTTTAAGTGAAACTGTATTTACACTCATTTAAATAGTTCTCGTTAATTTCATAAAACAAATCTTACAAATTTAATTAATTTTACAATATAATCTTAGCTTTAATTGTCTATTTTTAATTATTTCCCTCTAATTTTTCATATCCTAATGAACATGCGCAATGTTTTGGATATTAGTTTGTAGTGACGATTCATTTTCCCCGGAGTCCCAATTTTTCTGAGAAACTTATTTTTTGATATGATTTCTATTCGTACAGACGTTGGAGGTGCACAGCTAAGTCAAAAATTATATCACATGAAGGTTGGCTTGAAATACTGATATTTTCAATCTGTTTACTACTGTTGATTATGTTTTCAAGTGATTTTAAGTCTTCGATAAACTTGATGTTTTCCTTCATTAAAATACTAAGTCGCAACCCTGACTGTGTTTTATTAAAACTTATGTTCTCATCATCACCTATCAAATTTGGCTCAATTAATCCTAAACTAATCAATCTAATAAGAATTCGGTCATTCATGAAATCGAATTCAGAATTAACATAGCGGCTCAAACATATTTCAGTTGGAGGTGCCGTAAGATTATCCATATATTTATATCAATCCGTATTTGAAAATATTTTTTACTTTTACTTATAACAAATTAATCAAATCCATATAAGTATAAGTACTGATATTTATTGCAAGTTTTTTAATTTCTAAGTAATTTATGAGTAACATCTTGATGTATTATACAATAAATAGGTACAATATTTGACTAATTAAATCAACATAGTAAATTAATATATTAATAACAGCTATTAATTCAGGGTTAAACAAATTTATTATTGTAGGTTTGAGATTGAGTAGAGGATTACTTTGATTTGTGATATGAACAGATATTAAGAATAATGATATTTTATGCTGTTTCTGATTCCGAATTATTATTCAACTCTTTGCCCAATTCACGAGCTTCAATTTTATATTTACTTGGCAGAATTATATCTTTCTGGGCATTCAAAGGCAAGGATGAAACTAATTTAGCGTGTATAACAAGCGGGATATCTCCCTTCTGAATTGATTTCACACCATTGATAATAATATTCAGAATCTTAACCTCTTCTTCATGCAAGAATCTCAACTTATCGGCAGTAGGCAACCACACAATATTTGCCATGAATATACCCCACAAAGTAGCAATAAATGCGGATGCAATATTAGCAATAAGAACTGCAGGTTCCGAGCCTACTGAAGCAAGAGTGGCAATCAACCCCATAACAGTACCGATAATACCCATAGTGGGAGAATATCCACCTAATTTATTAAAGAAACCGATATTTTGAAAATGTCTGTCAGCAATTGCTTGAAGTTCGATATCTGTTAGAGTATCAAGAGCTTCGTGGTCAGCGCCGTCAATGAGATTTTCCATCCATTTTCTTAAGTAGGGATGTTTGGCATTTTTCATTTGCTCTTCAAGAGCAAGCAAACCATCTTTTCTTGCAATTGAAGCGAAATAAACAATTTGCGTGATTATCCCTTTTACATCATATTCAGGAGGAGAAATACTTATTTTTATCAGCTTGGGTATGTTAAGAAACACTTGAAATGAATGTCCGGCTAATCCGGCTGCGAGTGTTCCAACTATAACAATTATCATTGGAGGCAACAAAAATAAATACTCTGTTTTGCCACCTTCCAAGAGGAATGAGCCGAGAATTGCAATAGTGCCTATTATGATTCCGAATAATGTACTGCTTTTCATAGAAGCAATATAACTAAATTATTTGAGAAAATCAAAAAGTGAGTTCTGCATAATGCGAGAGCCTACTTGCAGACTGTACATTAAGGCTGTTTCTTCCATTTTTAATGCAATAGTAGTCTTAGCTACGTCAGTATCAGATTTGTAGGATTTGATTTCATTCAGTCTTACATTCTCATTTTGGATTTGTCGAGAAAGTGAATCGAGGCGATTATATTTTGCTCCGAACAGAGAAGTTGCTCCTGTTATTTGGCTGTCTTTATCAAATAAAGTTTTTTGAAAATTTTCGATTAATTCTGAATCCTGTTCTGTGATAAAGTCGTTATCGTTTCTGATTGTGCCGTCTGAATTATACATTAGTCGGTTGTAAATACCTATGATATCGTTGAACAGTTCGAGATTCTCACCGAAAATTTCTTTAGACTTAACATTAATTATTTCAGGCGAATTAGCATCTTTGTTTATTATCCTGTCTTGATTATTTCCCTTGAAAATCACCTTCATACCCGATGGATTCTCAGCAGTTGGCGGATTTACCACAATCAATTCAAACGGAAGATTATTAGACGAATATACAGCATCATCTGGGGCAATTTTCAACGATAACGGAGTTGTTGCTGTACCCGAGAATAAAGTCTTTCCATTGAAATCACTGTTGGCTATGTTGATAATATCATTCAACAGCCCCTTAATTTGTGATGAGTAAGTTGACAAAGTATGGACTGCTCCGGGTTGTATTGCATCAATTGACAATTGTCTGATTTCTTTAACTTTATCAGACATAGCTTCGATATTGTCCATGACAGTTCTCATCTCGGCTAAACTCTGCTCCAAGTTAAGATGGTATCCGTTATTCCTGCTGATTTTCGAGCTTAAAAGTTTAACTTCCGCGAGACGTTCGGGTTCATCTTCAATACCTACAATTTTTTTTCCGGTAATTAATCTTGTCTCTTCTTTAAGTTTATTATTCTGAATTTGCTCAATTTGTCCTAAAAACTTAGAATAAGCCGATTTGTTTGTAATTCTCATAAACTATTTCCCAAGATTAATCAATGTACCTAAAAGTTCATTTGTCACATTTATAATCCTTGAAGCAGCTTCGAATCCTTTTTGATATTTAATCAGATTAACAGCTTCCTCATCAAGATTAACTCCCATTATTGATTCTCTCATGTTGGACAATTGACTCTCAGCAAGCTTACTGTTTTCCAAGCCATTCAGGGACTCACGAGCATAATTTCCTACTTTAGAAACAAATAAAGAGTAATATTCTATCGGTGTTAAATTTTTGTAATCCAGATTATTTGAGAATGTTTTGTCATCAACAAGCGAAGCCACTAATCTGGCGATATCCGTATTGCCCGGTTCTGCCGGCAACGATGACAAAGGAAGCTCGGAAGGATTAGTCAGAAAGAAGGGATTTATACTAATATTTCCGGCATTTAAATTTGATGTGTCTTGTGGATAAAAGAACAATCTGCCGTTTGGAGGAGCAGATAAATCATTATCATTCAGACCGTAGCCCGACAACAAGGCATTGTTAATTTTGTTCGCAAATTCTTTCGTAAAATCATTAAATTGACTTGAAATTGAATATACTCCGTTGCTTGTATTCGGGTTTAGGAGTTCATTGTAAACTTTCAAATTCGAGAAAATTTCTCCGGACTGGACATTCAATTCAGTAAGCGAACCATTACTAATATCTGTTTTACTTAATGATATCAAACCTTCATTGCTTGTATCATCAATACCAAGTTCCGAATAATATATGCCTGATACAAGGTTGATGCCGTTAACAAATACATTTATCGTTGAATCTTGATTATTTGTAACTTTAATATCAATAAATTTTGATAATTCTTGGAGCTTAAGTTCTCTTTCATCTATATATTGTTGAGAGGAGTCGCCTGAGGTATTGTTGTTATATGATGCTTGTCTATTTAAATCACTAATATCTTTCAACAACGAATTAACTGATTTGACTGATGAATTCAGTGAGGTTTGAGCTTCTCTTCTCAGATCGTTTAGATCGGACGATATCCGGTTAAATCTTCCTGTTAATTCCGCACCTTTATCTATGATATAGGCTCTGAAAGTGACACTTTCAGGATTTTGTGCAGCTTGTTCGAATGCTTTAAAGAAGTCAGTAATCATTGTGTCTAAATCATCACCGGAAGGCTCACCCAAAACTGTTTCAATTCGTTTCAACAATTGTGATTCGATATCAAAAGATGAGTTCCTTGAAGTCAATGACCGTATTTCACGGTCATAGTATTCACTTCTGAAAGATTGAATATGCTTAACAACGACACTATTACCCAAGAAAAAACCGTTTCTCTGCACAGATGTGTCTTCAGACAAAACTGCATTGCGTCTCGAATATCCGGGTGTATTGACATTTGCAATATTATTTGCTGTAACATCAAGACCGAATTTCTGAGCTATTAATGCTTTTTTCCCTATTTCAAGTGTGCTGAAATTTGCCATAATTAATTTAGTGTCCCACTATTAACAAGCAATAAATTGGATAATTCATCTATCTCTTTATACACTCTCTCCACCTCATAATTAGAGGTTTTTCTTACGTAATCCAGATAATCCATACACTCCATAAGCCTGCCGACAACATTAACAAACAGGCGAACACGTTCTAATCTGTTTTTAATTGAAAATCCGTCAATGACTGTAACATCAAGGTCTTTAACGGTTTCGAGCATGCGCTTTCTTATTTGATATAACTCGTTTTCAGGCAGAGAAGCAGCAATATCAAAAACTTGTGATTTAATCATCACAGCCTGCATAAACGCAGAATCAGCAACCGACTTAGATATACTCATATCATATTTCTTATAATAATTCACAGAATTATACTCTAACATTACATACATTATTCGTGCCATTTCTTAGGATACTTATTAATTCAGTGACTGAATTTTTAGCTCTGTTGGAGAGAACACGGTTTGCCATATTCAGGTTAACCAACTGATTTGACAACGAGTTCATTGATTCTTGCATTAATTGAAGAACACTATAATTATTTTTATCCGAAAAGTTTAATATCTGTGACATTGTCATTTTCGACGCAGAAGTTCTGGTTATTTTCAGCCAATCCATCATAAACTTAATTCTTGCATCCTCAGCTTGTTTCAGATTTGAAAGCATTTCTTCCTGTTTTCGACTTATATCATCCAAATCAGTAAGATTTAGTAAGACTAATGCTTTTTGCTGTTCTTGAGCAAGTCCGACAAGTTCTTCAAGCAATTGTTCCTCGTAACGAAGATAAACCATCAGTTTTTCAATCATAACATAAGTTCCTGTTTATCGCTTTTTTCATTTAAGTAGAGATTAAGGTATTTATTTACTTTAATTATATAGTTTTCAGTTTCTTTGAAGGGCGGTATCCCACCGTATTTTTCGACATTTCCAGGTCCCGCATTATATGCAGCCAGGGCGAGATTTCGGTCATTATTGAATTTATCGAGCATACGTCTTAAATACAGTGTACCACCATTGATATTCTGCAAAGGGTCAAACGAATCAGTTACACCGAGTTCTTTTGCAGTAGCATCCATTAGTTGCATTAAACCTTTTGCACCCACCTTTGACTTAGCAATATTTCTGCCGGCAGATTCAGCTGTAATCACTGCCTTAATCAGTTCTGAGGGTATTCCGTATTTATCGGATGCTTCATTGATTATCGTCTCGTAAATTTCTATTCTGTCCTTTACCCTATTCATGAAGTTTCCGCTTATCAGGGAAGGAGAGTCATTTACTTTTTTTGCAGATATATTATCATTTTTGTCCATTAAATCAGTTGGATTAATTCCACGTGTAGGACGAATTGAATGTATATCAGTATCGGCTTGATAAGAATTCTGAATTATCCTTTGTGATGGTAACTCTTCTCCTGTGAGGAATTCATATACTTTTTCTGCAATACCTATACCTTTACCTTGATTAGATATTTGTTCGGCAAACAACATATCGGTATATTCCAACAAAGGACCTCCGAATTCGGAATCCTGCTCATTATTCAGCGAAGACTTCATTTCCTTGAGGAGCATATTAACGAACATAGCTTCGAATCCTCTTGAAACTTTAGCAAATTTATTCCTCTCGGATTCCGTTAACTTTTCAGAGTTCTTCTGTGAATTTCGTATAAGCTCATTTGCCCTACTTCCAAGCAAGGAATTCATGGATTGAAGTTCAATATTTTTGCTAAAATCATTCATTACTGTACTATTAGTTCGCCTTGTAAGGAGCCTGCTTCTTTCAGTGCCTGAAAGATTGAAATCAAATCTCTGGGACTGACTTTCAGCAAATTCAAAGCATTGGCTAAATC
>JBAYPL010000043.1:0-14026 GCA_041677745.1 Kapaibacterium sp. (SeqCode) | reverse complement strand
TGTATCATTATAATTTCCTCGGATTCTTTGTTCTCCTTTGCCATTAAAAACAATTACACCTTGCCATGTTGCTGTATCTGCGTTATTATTTGCTCCATTTGATCCTAAATTTGATATTCTTTCTGTTCCCGGAATAAAGGAAGCACCGTTATCTATAACAAAATTTCCACCAACTTTCATTATTACAGGTGTTAAATCTGCAGTACCACTTGCAAAATGCAAACTATCATAAACCTGTTTTATAATTGTAGAACCACCTGTAAATGATAGTGTGCCTGAAGGCTTATCAACTTTTAGTGTCTGCATTGAAGCAGGTAATCCATTTCCTGTTGATTGATTTCCATCCCTCGCATAGATAAAATGGCCTCTGTTGTGATTTTGATAATTATATTGCCTGTTACTGTTACTTACTCTTACACAACCATTATTCCCATTATTAGATATACCCTGAGAATGCCTAATAGTTACGGCGGCGCCACTATCGAGCCTGAAAGTACCTTGCCCGGTAATCAATATGTTGTCTTGACCGAAAACAAGGTGACCATTCTCGTATTCGGATCCACCGGTTTCCACGACTAATAATCTATCATCACCAACAGAATAATTACTGTTCAAAGTAACTGTTTTACCATTTCCTATTCTTATGTTATCATTACTATTAGGTGGTCTGAGTGCCTCTTCCGTACTTTCGTAACCGGCAGTTGACCATGTTGAAGCAGAATGGAACTCTCCGTCAGCGATACTGTAATATGTAAAAATCTTAGGAGAGCCGATTATGAAATAATTTGTACTGTTGTTATGAAAATTCTGATTTCCGCTAAACTTTGCAGATAATGGTTTCCTGTCTGATACAAATGGTTTTGACCAATGTCCCGCATTTACGGAAGTATCTCTCTGCCCAATTTCGAAAGCTAAGGGATTCCCTCTGTCTGTTGTATCTGAAGCAGTAAAGAAAAACTCTAAGTCATAGTTTCTTGAAGCAGCAAGTGCAAACAATTGCGAGCCTGTTGTATCTGCATGCAATACCCACACCTTTCGAATATTCTTTGTAGAATCCAATTCCGGTCCGTTCGGCAACTGAGATTCAATGGTATTTCGAGTAATATTAGGAGCATCAGTATCAACAAGCACATAAGCATCAAGATAGCCCGGGGCTCCACCGGGTCCGTTAATCGTCATTTCCATAGGATTATATTCATCACCGATACCGACAGTAAATAACTTTGAATTCGAGCCGATGACCATTGGTAAACGCAATCTGCCGTCAACATGCCCCGGAGTCGCACCGGGTCTTGATATTGTACCATCAACCACTAATGCCTTATTCGGCATTTGCACTGAATTTCTTCCACCTATATTACCTTTGACAAGTGTAAGGTTATTAGTAATTTTAATCAGAGAATCACCGTCAATTTGCAACATACCTGAAGACTTATTCACGGTCAAATTGTAGAAATTACCAATACCGTTGTGAATCAATTCTCGGTTACCGTCTCCGTTGAAATATACTCTACCGGTGTTGGCAACAAATTTACCGTTATTAATGAAATTCCCTCTGACTGAAAGTGGAGCATTATTCAGTGAACGGAAGAAATTGGGGTTGATAGTCAAATCTCCGGCAACATCCATGCTGTCGGTATAACTCACATAACCATTAATCGCCGTACCCATAATCCGCACATCATTGAATGAAATTCCTGAAGATTTTACAGTAGTTTCTTTACCGTCAGCTTCAAAAATTACCAAGCCGTTGCCCGGCTCGAATTCTGCACCAATGTCTGTGTTCCAATGTCCTAATACTTTTATGGTATGATTATTGGTTATCAATGTACCTTGCTTCAAGTCCAATAAACTTCTAACCAGCACATAGTTTTCATCGGGATTAGCATCATTGGGTGGCATAATCAACTTATCGCCTTCACCGTCAATGACAAGTGTATGAAATTTCAAACGATAATTTAATCCTGTTGGTGTGCTGTATCCTGTTTGTATATGTTGAGTGGAATCTCCATTGAATACAAGAGTTGAACCACTGACAATAAACCTATCTGTAATCGGATTAGGATTAAATGATAATCCCGAAATATCGAGCAATCCGTTTACCCTTATTTCACCCTGCGGGTCAAGAGTAACATAGGTATTTGCTCCTCTGGCACCTTTAAGATTGATATTATGATACTGAGTAACAGCCGGTTCACTCGA
This sequence comes from Kapaibacterium sp. (SeqCode), assembly GCA_041677745.1. GTDB lineage: Bacteria > Bacteroidota > Ignavibacteria > Kapaibacteriales > UBA2268 > JANJTB01. The sequence goes on along the minus strand of JBAYPL010000043.1, from coordinate 11,824 downwards.
CATTGGAGACTGACTGCTAGGTATCCGAAATGAACCGGTACCGGTAAAAGTTACGGTTCCTGCATTAAACACTGCATTTTTATACTTAGTCGGGAATGTATTAATCTCCAGCTCTCCCCCATACATTTTGATTGAGCGTCCGGTCGTATCACCGGTTTCGCCGTTGGCAGTAAAATTTCCGAGTTTGAAAATACCTTCCTTGATAACCAAACTGTCTTTAATAAGCACAGATTTCGATAAATTGAGTATATCATCTGAATTTGATTTATTTACTATCAATGCACCTACAATATCCGGCAGTCCAGTACCCGTAGGTTGTTCAATACCACCAATAAACTCGTAAATTCCTTCTGTGCTGTAACTTAGTACACCGTCGAGATTAATCTGAATATGACCGTTGGTTTCTCCAATAGTATTAACTCCGTACTCATTTGATACGGCAAGTGTACCACCTGATTGGATAAAGACGGAATCAGCCTGAATCTTGGCGTTTACGGTTTTCATTGACAGTCTTCCTGTATTTGCAACAGAAACTGCTTTTATTTGAGGTGCAACCTGATCTAATTCAACAGTTCGCCCATTGCCGACGAATGCTTTATCGTTGATTGTTGACGGAATACTTGCTGCCGGAGGACCATTGTAACCTTGTTTAGACCAAGTATTCGGGTCTGTCCAGTCACCATCAATCCGACTGTAATAGAATGTAGAAATAGCTTCTTCCTGCCCGCATGTCCATTCACCGTCAAGCAACAGTCTGACAGGATCTTCGAGTGTATCCTTTCTGTTTACTTCATCTACGTAAAATCTATTGTTCACCGGCTCTATACCATACCCGGCACCTGAGTTGATATAGAATGTACCATTTGCTCCATCATACTTTCTATAAAAAAGCGTCAGAAGATAAAGCTCTTCAATACCCTGTACTTCATCGTCACTGTAATTAAATCTGACATTATATCCGCCGCGTTTAACAAAAATATTCTGATAATCTACTTTCCAGTATTTTTTTAAAGATACAAATGGAACTTCTGTCCTATAATGTTCATTTGACACAGGTTTTATGCTTATATAGGCATCACTGAATGCTGCAGCTTCAAATGCATTAAATACGTACCTCGATGGACTGTACAGCCATTTTGTAGGGCTGGTCGGGTTGTCGGGAGTCCCTATAGGAAACCTTACACTAAGATCTGATGTAAGTGTCAATGTATCGAATTGATTAATGTACCGTTTCATATAACCACCGGAAGCGGAATCTCCTGAAAACGAGATATTCTTCGCTGGTCCAAAAGGATCAATAAGAGGGTCTTTAGTATAATTGGATATCGAATCCGGATAAATCATTGCATCTTTATCAATTTCGACAATACTTTTATCTGCGTTTAATATATTATTTGAGACAAGGCGTAAATGATTGTATATATACAAGTTAGTATTAGAATCAAGTGTCACAGTTCCATTACCCGACTTTGTAATCCAAAGTCTGTCCACTGCTAAGTTATTTCCGGAAATAGTATCATGTAAATTTTCAATAAAACGAAGTATTCCGTAAGCATTTTGAGAATATGCTCCAAGATAATGGAATCTACCCGAAATCAATAAATTGCTAACTCCTGTATTTTCATGCTCAATAGATGCGTTAGGGCTAAGGTTTAACCCGCCCTTAACCGTCATAAGGCTTCCTTGTTTCATATATAAGGCTGTATTGCCGTTGATGGTCATTACCTGAGCAATCAATGGACTAAGTACAGTCGTCAAAACAAATACCGACACACAAACTAATATTTTACTTATTATCGATAACATCTTGAACTTATTTAACATTAAAACTTTTATCCGTTACAGAAGTCTTATGCAAATTTTATCTTTTTCTATTTAATTTAACATACATATTTTAAATTTCAATTTTATTCTGCTCGATATTTAATTATGAAATTCAGAACTAAATACGGTGGCATATTATTGTGCGACAAACTTCCTCCCTCCATAGACAGACTATTGCTTTTTAAGGATTTGACCGGGTTTCCTTTATTAAAGTTTCCGGCTCCGCCTGCCAACAATTTACCTTGAGCATCAATCATTCCGATATTATTATCAGCTCGAAGAATATGGTTATGAGAAGGAATCTCATCAATAGTCAGAGTATGCTCTTCTTCACCTCCACTCTCACCACGGATATATGAACTATTACATCCGAGAGGGAATTTCCCCTCCAGATTAGGTAAATTAAACGACGTCGTGCCGTCTCCATCGCCGTAAGTTGTTGAAATCACTTCAAACAATTCAGGATAATCTTCTCTGCTGACAGCATTACCGTTACAAATCAGCCATCCGTCAGGAGCATCATTCCCTGCAAATATTTGGATAGTACCAACCGGAACAAACTGAGGTTGAGACCATTGCATGGAACCATTGTTTGAACTAATCAGGAACATTCCACTGTCTTGAGGAGCCGGAGGAATAATGAACTTTGATACAGTATCAAGATTGTCCGGAGCTGACAATACTATGTATTTACTTTTGTCATTTGAACTCAAAAACCTGATTTGATGTTCTGTCCGGACACTTTGAGCGAATACGGTTGAAAAGGCATACATACCGATTATTGTCATGTTAATGCCAAAATGAAATATTTTACAAAACATAACTTAACCTTTATATTGTTAATATATATTATTAATAGACCTTGCAATTTCAACCCATTTTGAACCGTCAAAAATTAAAGACAAAGTATCATTCGAATCTCCCTCCCAGACACCAGTCAGATCGGTATTACCACTTTCGTCAATCGTAACTACTCCTGTTCCGGTATTCTGTAAAATGAGAATTTGACCGGCAGCACCATCACTGATTGTAACCGTAGTATCTTCAGAATAGTTTAACTTAATATAAGACCTGTCACCGACAGTAATACTCGAACTGCTGCTTTCAGCAGATACCAAACTCAACCCACCTCCGACGTGCAAACTTGTTGCAGGATTTGATTCATTGATTCCTGCATAACCGGATTCGGATAATTTTAATATTAAATCACCGTCAATTGAAAAATCCATTGATTTTTTTGAAAGATTGTGCATTTCTGCTCTTCCGTCAGCCGCTATCCCTATCTCCATGCCGTTCTCATAACCTCCGTTTGAAAACTTTGCACCGACAGAAAACTGCCCCGGTTTATGTAAATGCATGAGTACACTTTCTGCGGGGTCTATTCCTATACCGACTCTACCTTCATTCGTAACAATTACTCTCTCGGAACCGTTAGTAGATAATATTAAATCAGCATTCCCATGCTGTTTTAAAATTGCATTTTGGTTTGCATCAATACCTATGTCGAAACCGTCATTTGCACCAACACCCGTGCTCGTTCCCGCGGTGAACTTATGATAATGAGCAATACCGTTGCCTGCGTCCGAATGAATCAATGAAACCGGGTTATCCATTGTACCAATAGCAATATTACCGTCATTATTGACTCGGATTCTGTTAATATTATTTGTAGCAATGATTAAGCCTTTATTTCCATGATTTCTTAGCACTGCATTTTGATTATCATCAATACCTATATCGAAACCGTCATTTGCACCAACACCCGTGCTCGTTCCCGCAGTGAACTTATGATAATGAGCAGTGCCGTTTCCTGCATCAGAATGCAGTATTGAACTCGGTGAAAATGAATCACTTCCTATTGCTATGTTGCTGGAATTTACTCTTAAAGCAGATGTTGCCACCCAATCCGTACCACCGGCAGAACGTAGTATCTGTCCCTCATCAGCATTTGGCATAGCGCTACCCGAATTACTTATGTCAATCCATTCGGTACCGTTATATAAATAGAGCTTATTATCTTCCGAATCGTAATAAGTCATACCTGCTGTGGGAGCAGTAGGTGCATCCTCTGCCGGTATAAACTTTACTGATCCGTTCACTGCTAAAATTTTATTTGTATTATCCCAGATTAGATTTGCATTACCACCGATTGTATTTGCATCAGACCAAAAGCTTATGTTTCCGGAAGTATTTGTAACTGCCGAAAAATCTCCGGCTCCGTTTCCTTTCAACATACCCGTAATGCTGACTACACCTGTGCCGCCGCGCTCGACCGGCAGTATCCCTTCAGTGATTTTTGATGTGTTTAAATTCGGTATATCATTACTTACGAGCTGTCTGAAGCTCGGAACTGAGTCCGGACTTGTTACAGGACCTGCTAATATTGTATTTGGTGATTGTGCATCGAGTGTTACATTAATTGTGCCGTCTTCAGTCAGTGGTGTGCCGGAAATTAAGAAAATTGACGGCATACTCAACCCAATGGATTGGACTCCTTCGGAAATTATGGGTATCCAGTCAGGACTGCCCGGAGTACCTGCATTATATTGATACTGCTGATCTGTGATATTATAAATAATCAATCCAGTAGCAGGATTTGATATACTATTCCTTTCGCTTGTACTTAGTCGCGGCGGCAGAAAACCTTTATCACTGGCAGTTAAATCGAGTATTGCCGACGGGTCAGGGTTTGTAGTTCCAATTCCCACATTGTCTTGTGAGCAAAGTTCTACAGCTATTAATAAGGTAAAGAGTGTAATTAAAGTCATCCACAAAGTATGGCTAACATATTTTTTCATTTTTAGAATCGTAATTATTATTTTTAGAATAGCGAAAGTAATAAGATATAAAGAATATATTTTCAGTAGATTTACTGAAAATATGCTATAACTTTATATTATAATTATTCTCTTATTAAAATAATCGAAATATCATAATTTTTTCGCTTATTAATTTACTCTTTTTTTTAAATTTTTACTTTCTGCAAATTTTATTCAAATTATACAAAGCAGCACAAAAAAATGCTGTTAATGACATAAACCTTTGATGTCTATGATTCTGTTTAAAAACCAAGTTGAAATTTTTATTCTAATTGAGACACACAAGAACAAGGAATCACTAAGTTCAATACTTTCATTCACTATGTAATCAAACCCAACCTATACAAAATTAAGATTCATCAATCGAGAATAACACGACTGAACATTTCGTGTAATCGTTTTCCGACGAATTACTCTTAAATAAACAGCTAAGCATATTGATAATAATCTTACTTATCGAATGCAAGTTCTTACATAAGAGGACTTTTGACTAATATACAAAATGAAGTACTATTTCATTTAGATGATACATACAGGAATTTTCTTTTTCCGACTTTCAATAGTTTTTTAGTACTTAAGTCAACCATCTTGAAAGCATCAGCAATTTTTTCTCCGTCAATTTGCACTCCACCCTGCTCAATCAGTCTCCTTGCTTCTTTCTTTGACGGAGCGAGTTTAACCGTGACGAGGAGCTCAATCAAGCTAATTTCATTTGAATTTAATTCAAGTATCATTTGGTCAATTTCATCGGGTATGTCTTTATTAACAAAAATTTTCTCGAATTCTTCGAGTGCGGTTTTTGCTTGTTCTGCACCATGATAGAGCTCAACGATTTTCATGGCGGTTTCTACCTTCGCATTCCTCGGGTGAATACTTGAGTCAGCCAAACCGGATTCGGTCTGCTTAATCTTATCAACATCAAAGAAAGCTGCGTATTCCATATATCGAGTAATCATATTATCCGGAATAGACATAGTTTTTCCAAACATCTCTCGCGGTGTATCGGTCAAAGCAATGTAGTTATCGAGTGATTTTGACATTTTTCTTACTCCGTCAGTCCCTTCGAGAATCGGCATCGTCAAAATACATTGAGCATGTGTACCGTACTGTTTTTGGAGCTCCCTCCCTACAAGCAAATTGAATTTCTGGTCAGTACCGCCAAGCTCTACATCAGATTTTATTACTACCGAATCCATACCCTGAGCAAGAGGATATAAAAACTCATGAATGCTAATTGGTGTTTCACTTTTATATCGCTTACTGAAATCATCACGTTCGAGCATTTGAGCAACAGTATAATTTGATGCAAGTTTGATAACATCGGCAAAACTCATCTTATTAAGCCATTCAGAATTATACCTGACTTCCAATCTGTCATTTCTAAGGATTATTTCAGCTTGCTCTAAATAGGACTGACCGTATTCCTTAGTTTGCTCCAATGTTAGTTGCGGACGTGTTTTGGACTTACCTGTCGGATCTCCTATCATTGCAGTAAAGTCCCCGATAATTAAAGTGGCATTATGTCCCAAGTCCTGAAATTGTCTCATCTTATGCAAGACTACCGCGTGTCCGATATGCAAGTCGGGTCTGCTGGGGTCTGCACCCAGTTTAATATTCAGAGGCGAATTTGTTTTTATGCTGTTTTCAATTTTCTCTGCCAATTCATTTTCCGGTAGCAAATCAACTACTCCGGATCTGATGATATCCATTTGTTCGTTTAAAGGCGGAAACATTATTTCTCTAATTAATTCAAAAAAGGTTTTAGACGAATAAAGGTATTTTTATGTTAATTATTATAGTCAAATAATTCATAAATTTACTCAGACCAATAAATTACATGATATTTTTGTTAAAAAAGTAAAAAAAAAATATTATTTTAGTATTATTGAAAACTATACAATATCCTCTACTCGGAGAATCGTTGTGAAAAGAATTATTTCGTTGATTTTATTAACTTTCCTGTTAAGCTTTGAATCACTGTTGTCAAATTTAACCGGCATAAACAAAATTGATTCACTTTTGAACCGATTACCTTCGTCAAAAGACGATAGTAATAAGGTTAAAATATATTCCTTGATTTCCATGGAATATTACAGTATCAATCCGGATGAAGGAATAAATTATGCTGAAAAAGGTCTCGAATTATCAAAGAGAATTAATTGGCGGAAAGGAGAAGCAAAGTGTTTGCGTGCATTAGCAACGATATATTCTTTCGGTAAATCTGATTTTACAAAAGCTATGCATTACAGCCTTGAAGCCTTGAAAATCAACGAAGAAATGGATGATAAAGATGAAATGATAACCAATTACAGCGGAATTGCACGCATCTATTCTGCAAAGTCGAAATTCATGGAAGCACACAAATATTACAGCAAAGCATTTCAATTAAGCGATGAAATCGGCAATGACCAATACAAAGGTACAATACTTGTAAATATCGGTACTATTCATGGAAGATTGGCTCTATATCTGAGAGCTCTGGAATACTTCTATCAATCATTGGAAATTAATAAAAAACTAAACAATAAAACCGGAATTGCAGGTGCCTATTTGAATATCGGAAATATTTATAAGGCATTGATGAACAGCGGTGATGCTGATTTTCAAAAGAATGCCGATAAAGCTGTTGAGTATTACAGCCTGGCTGTTGGTATTTTCAGTGATGAAGATAATCAGCTCGGTAGTGCAGTAGTATATCGCAATATAGGTGTGATTTTCCAAGAGTTGAAGAAATATGAATCCGCATTGGAATATTACAGAAAAGCTGTACAAATTTTTAATGACTTTGATAATCAGTACGATAAATCAGCCACCTTGTCTAACATTGCAAACACGTACAAAGACAAAGGTATGTATGATAGTGCTGCTTATTATTACAAAACAGTATTGGATAATTCAAAAGAAATTGATGACAAGATTAGTTATGCTAATTACTCTGCTAATTTGGGCGCTTTGTACTTGAGTATAGTTGTTGATGAAAAATTCGATTACTCGAGCTATGCGTCTGAGCTGATTTATAATAGTAAGATTGAAAATTTGGAAAAAGCAAAGTACTATCTAATCGAGGCAGTACAAATTTTTGAGCAAGTAGAGTCCATACACGAACTTAGTGACTTTTTGTTGGTTCTCGGACGTGTATATGAATTATTGGGAAACAACAAACAAAGTTCAGCTACTTACAGGAAGTATATTGAGATTAAAGACTCTATTAGTATTATCGAGACTAAATCGCTCATCATGAATAAGGAAATAGGAATCGAAATTGATAAGTTAGATTATGAAAATACCATACTTAAACATAAACAAGAAAATCAAAGGCTGCAAATTTTCATTCTTCTGGTCGGTGTGTTTTTGTTGATGGTAGCTGCTTTCTTCAATTTTGTAAGATATATGGAGAAGAAAAAAGTAAATATAAGACTCGAAGAAAAAAATAAACTCATAGCATATCAAAAATCATTGACAGATGAACAACATGAACAGATAATGTCTTCTGTTAGATATGCTTCTACTATACAACACACTATAATGCCATGGGAAAATACACTTCGTAGTGCATTCGGTGAAATACTTACATTTTACAAACCAAAGGATATTGTTTCCGGAGATTGCTATTGGTTCCAAGAGGTAGAGGGTATTAAATTCTTGGCTGTTGTGGATTGTACCGGCCATGGCATACCCGGAGCTATGCTGACAGTCGTGGCTTCAACCGTTCTCGATATAGCTGTCATGAGTAAAAAGCTCCAAAATACAGCCGATATTCTTAACTTTATGAATGAAAAAGTTACGCAAGTACTTAACCAAAAAATCGAAGGGAACAATTCACATGATGGTATGGAAGTAGCACTTGTTGCCATTACTCCTGAAAAAATCCGGTTCTCGGGAGCAGGAAGATGTTTATATCTGTGCAAACAAAATATTGAGATAATCAAAACCGACAGTCGAGGTATTGCCGGTTCGAAGGCAGATGCAGAGTATAAATATTCTTATCACGACATTACCATTGACGAGCCTATGACTATTTACCTTTGCTCGGACGGATTTGCTGACCAGATGAATGAAAACAGTAAAAAATACAGTGTCAAAAGATTGATAAAATTACTTGATAAAATTCATCAAAAACCATTTTCTGAGCAAGCCGACATACTTGAAAATGAATTTATTGATCATCGCGGCAACCGCGAACAGATTGACGATATCACCATCGTGTCAATCCGACTATGATATTCTTTGTATATTGTTTGATTCATATTCCATGCTAAAATAATTTTATCCGTTATACTTTAATACTTGATTATTGAAAAACTCAGCTATTTCTTAGATGGATTCTAAAATTATTAGACAAGTACATAGTCTGGCACTTATATTAATTGTTGCGGGCGGCTTATTTTTTATTAACAGTAATAATCCACTCAAAGCACAAAGTGTGAAGTACCCCAAACATCAACTGGGACTCGGCTATTCGTCTTTTTCCGCATCAGGATTGTCCTATCTGCTCGATATTAATAAATACAGTTCCCTGCAATTTAATATTCTTCCCTTTTACACCGGAACAAATAGTGATAACTTGGATATAACGGTGCTACTTGGAGCAGAATATCATTTCACGATAGCACGATTTACACAAAGTCGTATCTTTCTTCTTGCAGGCACCGGCTATAGCCATCTTGAAAGCAGAGTTTCAGAAAGTCGAATCGAAAATGATGTAATTATCATTGACAAGCAAATAAAAATTGACAATATTATAAACTTAGGTTTGGGAATTGGATATGAATATAAACCCCACGCAAGGATTTCGCTCGGGGTATCTCTTGGCATTTTACATCAAGAATCCGATAATGGAATTTTCTCCGAATTTTGGGACAGAAATCCATCAGGTACAAATTTCACCGGAATTGGTGGTGGTATTTATATAAGATATAATTTTTAAGACATAATTGTAATACCATCATCCGTATTTATATTTTAAGTATAGAATTATCAATACAAAAAATAATGTAAAAGAATTAGCAATCACTATGGGATAAGCATTTAACAAAATCCCATAAACAAGCCACATCAGAACACCGAAACCAAAAATCAGGTACATGCCGATGGATATATCTTTAGCTTCTTTATCCTTGAAGATTTTTATTATCTGCGGGATGAAGCTGATTGTTGTGCAAATTGCGGCTATATAGCCGTAGAGAGAAATCAGGCTCATAAATTTAAATAATAATGTAAAAAATATATACAAATATATATATATTGTTCTTAATAAGTCTTGGCAGATTAAATAAATATTCTTATTTTCGTTGATTATTTATACCTTGTTACAAGAATTCGATAAGGAGTTATTATGCAATTCAGAACCGAGCGTGATTCCATGGGTGAAATTCAAGTGCCTTCCGATGTATATTGGGGCGCTCAATCAGCACGTTCATTAATCCATTTTGACATCGGCACCGAAAAGATGCCGCGTGAAGTTATTCGCGCTATGGGTATTTTGAAGAAAGCTGCTGCTATTACAAATGCAGAGCTTGGTGTACTTGCCAAAGAGAAAGCTGATTTGATAGTACAAGCAGCAGATGAAGTTATTGAAGGTAAATTAGATAAACACTTTCCGCTGTCTATTTGGCAGACAGGTTCCGGTACACAGTCTAATATGAACAGTAACGAAGTGATTTCAAACCGTGCAATTGAGATTGCAGGAGGTGAAATAGGCAGTAAAAAGCCGATACACCCTAATGATGATGTTAATAAATCCCAAAGCTCGAATGATACTTTCCCGACAGCTATGCATATTGCCGCTGCCGAGATATTAAATCTTAGGCTTATCCCGGCTATCGAAGACTTGAAATATACTCTAAACAAGAAAGTAGAAGAATTCAGCGATATAATTAAAGTTGGAAGAACACATCTAATGGACGCGGTACCTCTGTCATTAGGTCAAGAATTCTCTGCTTATGTAAGACAACTTGAAGATGCTTTGGAAAGAATTAACTTGGTACTTCCCGGTATTTACAGACTTGCATTAGGAGGTACAGCAGTAGGTACCGGACTTAATGCACATCCGAACTTCGCTGTCAAGTCGGCTGAAACAATAGCTAATATCACTAATTTGCCTTTTGTAAGTGCCCCAAACAAGTTTGAAGCGTTAGCAAGTCATGATGCACTTGTATTTGCTCACGGTGCATTGAAAACACTCGCTGCTTCTCTCATGAAAATTGCAAACGATATCAGATGGATGGCATCAGGACCTCGATGCGGTCTCGGTGAGCTGAGTATTCCGGAGAATGAACCCGGCTCATCAATCATGCCGGGTAAAGTCAATCCTACCCAATCCGAAGCAATGACTATGGTTGCGGTTCAAGTTATGGGAAATGATGCAGCAATTAACTTTGCCGGCTCTCAAGGTAATTTTGAACTAAATGTTTTCAAGCCTGTCATCATCTATAACTTTTTACAGTCGGCACGTCTGCTTGCCGACAGTTGCAAGATGTTTAACGAACACTGTGCAGTAGGTATTTCTCCTATTCTTCCAAAGATTAATCATTTTGTAGAAGATACTCTCATGCTCGTTACGGCTTTGAATCCTCACATCGGATACGATAATGCCGCAAAGATAGCTAAACATGCCCACAATACAGGAGGCACTCTGAAAGAAGCTGCTGTCGAATTAGGCATACTTAGTGCCGAGAAGTTTGAAGAGCTTGTCAGACCTCAAGATATGCTTGGACCAAATGCACGATAAAATTTAATTAACGGGCTGTACGACGATAAATTCCGAGTACAGCCTTTATTATATTTCACATTCTGTGCTTGCATGATTTTGAGACAATACAATGTTTGCAGTAAGTTTTTGATTTTATTCGGATTTAAAAAATGTTATTACGATTTGTTCTGTTTTTTACTATATGTTTTATAAGTTTTGAAGCCAACGGACAACTACTACCGGGAGATGTTAAGAGCAATACCATTAAGCCGCGTGAAAACAACGATGGTTTAGCAGGTGCTTATTATGCAGGTTTCGGATTCAAAAGCGTTAAGACAATTAATGAATGGGGACTTGATTTCGGAGGCTCTTTCGGAGGCATGGTCTCTGACCATTTTTCTATTGGAATGTCATTGTATTCTTTGATTACTCAAAATGTCAGAATTCTGCCGGAAAAACCTTATTTCCTCAGAATAATATATGGCGGCTT
>JBAYPL010000042.1:0-14057 GCA_041677745.1 Kapaibacterium sp. (SeqCode) | reverse complement strand
GTCTCAAGATTTCTGATGAATCCCATTGTTCCTGTAGCACAAAAAGCACATTCTACCGGACAGCCCGCCATAGAAGAAATGCACAAAGTAACCCTTTCAATTATTCCGTCGCTCTCGTCAAACCAAGGCATATATACAGCTTCGACGGATTTGCCGTCAGCCAATTCAAAAAGATACTTGACCGAACTGTCGCTGGATTTACGTATCCTTTTGACTTTCAGAGAATTAAATGTGAAATTGTCCCGTAAATAATCTTTAAGTTCAATAGGCAGGGTTGAAATATCATGAAAATTCTCTGACTTCTCGACATAAATTCCGTTCAACAATTGAGAAGCACGGTATTTCTCGAATCCAGCAGATATTAACACATGCTCCAGCTCAACCGGATTATAATTTTTTACATATTTAACTATATTCATCAAATTGGTTCCGGGTTTCAAGTTTAAGGTTATTGTAGTACAAATAATATTAAGCAAACGAAATTGAATACCTAATATTTAAAATTATATAAGCAAACGGAAGAAATTTAAAAGGAAAGGGAATAAAAACTATTTATTTATATTCCCTTTATTAATTTTATAATTATTTCTGAACCGGGGCACCCATAGCCGACCAATCATCTTTGGACGGACCGTACATACCCGGAATAGATAAGCCTGCTTGACGCATGAGTACAGTCATCTGAGCTCGATGGTGTATTTCGTGTTTCACGAGAGCCTGCAATACCATACCACCGTTCCAGGTATCACCGTACATCTCGAAGTCAACGTTAAGAGTATCGTTTGTCCAATTATCGTTCAGTGCTTTGACTAAAGATTGAGACTGTTTTTTATATTCTTCAATAATCATTGAAGCAGATGCCGGTTCTTTATCATGACCTTCAGGAACAGTCAAGCTCAAGCCGGTTCTACCCAACATTTCCGGGATAGTAGTAACTATGTGCCAAGCAAGATATCCTAATGACCTGCCTTCAGAATAAACCTTGATTTTCAGAGAATCGTCGGTCAATGAACTGAGCAATTTCAGAGTATTTTGGCTCTCATAAGCCCATTCAGCCAAAAATTCATCAATAGAATGTATCATTTTTCAATTTCCTTTTTTATTAAAAACACATATAAATTTTATTAAACCACGAATAAGTGCTAATTTTGTTCGATATATTTTTTCATAAATGAAATTTTAATTGAAAATTAAGACTACATATCAATGTACAAATTGCGGTGCAACATATCCGAAATGGATTGGAAAATGTTCTGCTTGCGGTCAATGGAATACAGTCGTAGAAAAAAATATAAGCAATGAAGGCAGAGTAAAGTTACCCAAAAAGCCCGGGAAAGCAGAAATACTCAGGCTATCGGATATTTCAACCGAACAAGAATTCAGAATTAAAACCGGAATAACAGAGTTTGACAGAGTTTTGGGAGGTGGTATAATTCCCGGTGCTCTGATTCTTGTCGGTGGTGACCCGGGCATCGGCAAATCAACCTTAATGCTTCAAATCTGTAAAAATATCTCGAGCTGTAAACCGCTTTACATTACAGGTGAAGAATCACTTAAACAAATCAAGTTTCGCTCCGGACGGCTTCATGATATTCCCGAAGACTTACTACTTATGAGTGAAGTTAACATGGACACGATTGCCAATACTATTCTGACATGTGATTCGGACATAATCATTATAGATTCGATACAGTCAATGTTTTCGCCCGATGTTGATGCCACTCCGGGAAGTATTTCACAAGTCAGAGAAGGTGCCAATGTACTCATGAATTTATCGAAGCAAACAGGAAAGGCAATATTTGTAGTAGGACACGTTACGAAAGATGGTATGATTGCAGGTCCAAAAATATTAGAGCATACAGTTGATACAGTGCTTCAATTTGAAGGTGAGAAAAATTATTCATTCAGAGTTTTACGCTCATTAAAAAACCGATTTGGCTCTACCAATGAAATCGGTATCTTTGAAATGGGTGATAAGGGTTTGATAGAAGTGAAGAACCCGTCTGAAATATTTCTTGCTCACAGAGATGAAAATGAAAGTGGTATCGCTGTAGTATCTGCATTAGAAGGTTCACGTCCAATATTGCTTGAAGTTCAAAGTTTGGTATCGGAAACAGGTTATAATGTCCCGCAGAGAAATTCCAACGGATTTGATTATAAACGTCTCCAAATGATTCTTGCAGTCTTAGAAAAGAAACTCGGAATTATGTTTAAACAAAATGATGTATTCATTAATATCGCTAGCGGTATGTCAATCAGTGATATTTCAGTTGACTTAGGTGTGGCATCTGCGATATACAGCTCTTACATAGATATTCCTATAGACAGAAAAACCGTGCTAATAGGTGAAGTAGGACTAACAGGCGAAATTCGTATGGTGGCGGGCATAGAACAAAGAGTTGCAGAAGCACAAAAATTAGGCTTTGAAAAGGTACTACTTCCACGTATGAGTATTGATAAACTTAATAATAAATACTCTCTTGAATTATTAGCTGTTGATAAGATGACTCAAGTCCTTAAAGCCTTGTTTGATTAGTCTTATCAGAAAATCATATTGGTAATCATTTTGTATAGGTATTTTCAAAAATAATTGTAATGTTTATAAGTCTAAACTGTTCGTTTTGGACTAATTTAATTTTATTTTGAGTTGAATATTTTGAAAAAAGAGAATAACCTATTATCATTTGTTCTACTACCATACTTATTTTTGGTAATCATACATATACTGCTAAGCCTGCCTATGAAGGTACCGATTATCTGGCCCGATGAATTTGCATATTTATTTTTTGCTAAATATATGGCAGGTTTTGAGCATATTCAACAGATACCCAGAATTGAACTTACCGGAAGTTTTGGTTATTCGGTTTTACTTGCTCCTATAATGATGTTATTCAGCGATCCGCAGAAAGCATACAGCTCTGTTTTGATAGCTAACGGCATTATTGGAAGCAGTCTTTACATTGGATTATTTCTTCTGCTCAAGAATTTATTCTCCGCTCCCAATAAGCAAGCAATGTGGATTTCCTTCATCGTCAGCTTGTATCCGGCTTATTTACTGCAGACTGATGTTGCATTGACAGATGCAGTCACGCCGGCATTTTTTGTCTTTGGGGTAGTACTCTTTCATTTATTTGTTAAAAACAGAACTTTAGGATACGGCTTGGCATTTGCCATCGTAGCCGGGTATTTGAATTGGATACATATCCGCATGTTACCATTTACTGTAATGTCAGTATTCTTTTTGGTTTCACTTGTATATTATAAAAGGATGCCGATATTTCAGGCAGGGCTGTCAATAGTGATTATGATAATTATGATTCTTCTCGGTATCATAATCGGTGACCATCTAACATACATGATTTCCGGTGAAATCGAGAAAAGTCAGAGAATTACAGTTAGCCTGATACAAGTAGCTGAAGTACTTTTCATTTTCATGATGCTTGCAGTCTCAACATACTTTATCCTCCGAAAATATTATTTATTGATGTTATTTACATGTGGCGGTTTATTGGGAGGGGTGCTTGCATCCACTACATTTTCCGCTTTATGGATTTTTCCTGTAGCCGGAATCAGTTTCTTAATATTATTGATTGTAGGCAAAAAGGTACAATTTCGGTATGCATCATTAGCTTTCGGAATCATGGTCCTGGTGGCTGCATTCACATTTTTCGTATTGCCCGATTTCGGTTATTACACCGTAGTTACAGAAAGGATAATGATATGGTTTGTCAATGCATCGGGTTCACTTTTTTATGCTTTGTTTTCGACATACAGCCTATTTCTAATAGGTATGATTTATATGATATTCCATATTTGGAATAATTCACTTATCGAAGTGCCTGCCGTTAGTCACACAGACTTATTCAAGGAAGAGAAAAAATCCGTATTCAGTTTCAGCAAATTATTGGAAAACGAAGTAAGTCTAACACTTTTATTTTTCTTATCAGCATCATTTTTGATGATATTCATCACTATTTTTCCGACCAAACTACAAGTTACACATTATCGTGCAGACCATCTTTTTTATGGAAGATATGTCGAAGTAGTGATAGCCGGATTCATGGCAATCGGCATTTATAAACTATTAAGTTCAGACGCAAAAGACTTCATTATTTCCACACTCGGTTCATGGTTAATTTTTATCTTACTTTCAATAACCATGATAATCACTTATGACAATATCATACCATCAGAACTATCATTCCGTAGTGTATTGAGTTTTTTCCCACTACGTGCTGTTTTGGGTAATATTAATGTTATGCTGTTTTTCCTTGCATCATTGATCGTATCTGTTGTGGCATCATTTGCTTTCAGATATAATCCTAATTGGGGGAAATTTATTTTGGGACTCGCCTTCCTGTCATTTACTGCATTTACATATATTTATGTTGACTATTATCATCAGGTTGAGAAAGTACAAAGAAACAAATTAATGGGATTTATCAACGAGAATTTCCCCGAACTTGATTCAATAAGTTATGACAGAAGGATATTTACAGAAACCTCTCAAAACGGACTAAGTTATGTATGGCTGATGCCGGACAAAAGATTTACTTTTTTTACTTCAAAATCGTCAAAGCCGGCTTCTGACTTTGTTATTGCAGGCAGTTCCTTTGGAAATACTTACAATAATAAAGCAGTATTTTTAAACATTGAGCATGACGGTAATGACCATCTATGGGTAAGAGATGGCAAATTAGCAGACAGTCTGAGAAAAACAATGATGCCATCGTTTTTCGATATCCCTTTGAATAAAAAGTGGGTTGGAGGAGTAACCCGAACCGGATTTCATAATGATAAATGGATAAATGGTAAGGTGGAAATTATTACCGGAGTTGATAAACCGGATTCGATATTTACCCTTGAGATCGAAATTGCTTCAAGCAGTGTTAAACCTCATAATTTGATTGTTTGGCTGGATAATAAAGAGTTGTTTAATCAAAACATTCAGAACGGCGGCTGGCGATATACATTAGATATAAAAACAGACAGTATCATGGATAAATTACATTTCAAATTTTTCAGTGACCTGTCGAGAGATAAATCCAAGAATAACAGACTGGTCGGCATTGTAATTAATTCAGTAGTATTAAAGAGCAGAAATTCATCATCAGAAAATGATGAAATACTTTATACCAACGAGAGCAAACCTACAAATACAGATGAAATTGAGTATTCCGTGTATCCAAGAAGAAATATAGATTTTTCACAGCTTGATATGACCCCCGGCGACACAATTGAACTGCCTATGGTAATAAAAAATCACAAGAGTGTTCCTTTGGTCTTTGACCCGGAAAATCCAATATATCTATCATATCGCTGGAGAGACTTTATATTTAAGAAGACCAGATACTCACACATTGTAGATAAAGATATCACCGGTATAATAGCACCCAAATCCGAAAAAGAGGTGATTGTAAAGCTTATCGTACCATCAGAGGATAATAAATTCTTCCTTGATTTCGACCTTCTAAGTAAAAATCAAGTAATAATAATACCCAAAGAAAAACGTGAATACCTCATGAACCTGAAATACGGTACATTTTAGTGTTGCTTTAATAAATTCAGGATAAATGTTATTAAAAATTGCTACCAGAGAACTAAATGCTGAGAAATAAAACAGTTGCGGTTGTTGTCCCTTGTTATAACGAAGAACAACAAATAGGGATAGTTATTGATACTATGCCTGACTTTGTTGACAGAATCATAATAGTCAATGACAAATCTAAAGATAACACCGCAAAAGTCGTTGAGTCATACATCGAAAAATACAAATATTCAGGTTCACCGCTTCCGAATGTGAAAAACAAACTGAAGAAAACGAGATTCAACAGAGCAGAGTTTGTACTTGAAGAGCAGAGTAAGACGGAAATTTCTTACTTTACAGATTTCGAGGTTGCCGGCGACGACGAGTCAGTTGACACATCAAAGATAATTTTAATCAATCATCTACAGAATGGTGGTGTAGGCGCTGCTATAGCCACCGGATACAAATGGGCTAAAGATAACAATATTGATTGTACTGCGGTAATGGCAGGTGATGGTCAGATGGATCCGGACGAACTCGAAGAATTGTGTCTTCCTGTTGTTGAAGAAGGTGTTGATTATGTCAAAGGTAACAGACTTATTCACAGAAGTGCGTTACTCGTAATACCGAAAGTCAGATATTTCGGAAACTCAGTATTGTCAATTCTTACAAAGATTGCCTCAGGTTATTGGCATGTTTCCGACACACAAACCGGTTATACTGCTATATCCAACAGAGCATTGAATGCTATCAGATTACACGATATTTTCAAACGGTACGGAATGCCGAATGATATGTTGGTTAAGTTGAATATCGCAATGTGCTCATTAAAAGAAGTAGAGATTAAGCCGGTTTATGATGTAGGTGAAAAGTCAAAGATGAAGATTCATAAAGTTATTCCTACCATTTCCTGGTTGCTGTTAAAGCTCTTTTTTAAACGTCTTTGGTTTAAGTATCTTTTCAGAGATTTTCATCCCTTATTCCTGCTTTATCATTTTACTTTCTTGATTGTGATGATAAATATTCCACTCGGATTAAATATTGCTTATTCTTATTTCATTGAAGGAGTGAGTGTTTCACCTCAATCATTAATTGCGTTTCTGTTTTTCTTTATCAGTGGCTTTCAATCATTGTTGTTTGCTATGTGGATGGATATACAAGACAACGAACGATTATATAAATCTTAAATAAAATTAGATATGAAAAATTTCGCACTTACCGGTATAGCCGGATATATTGCACCCAGACATTTACAAGCTATTAAAGATACAGGAAATAATCTGATTGCTGCAGTTGATCCGCATGATTCTGTAGGAATATTAGACCGATATTTCCCCAATGCCAGCTTTTTTACGGAAATTGAACGATTCGACCGACATCTTGAGAAACAACGCAGGGAAAGCCCGAGCCAAGCAATAGATTATCTGTCAGTCTGTTCTCCCAATCATCTTCATGATGCTCATATTAGATTAGCTTTTAGACTGCATGCCGATGCAATATGTGAAAAGCCCCTGGTGATTAAACCGTCAAATCTTGATGCCCTTTGCGAATTGGAGAATGAATACAATAAGAAAGTTTATAATGTTCTTCAACTTCGTATGCACGAAAAAATCATTGGTCTCAAGAAGAAAATGTCTGAAGATAATTCTAAAACCAAGCATGATGTAATCCTGACGTATATAACATCACGAGGACCATGGTATAAATACTCCTGGAAAGGTGATAATGAAAAATCCGGTGGCATTTCGACAAATATTGGGATTCATTTTTTTGATATGCTGTTATGGATTTTTGGTCAGACTCAAGATTATAGAGTACACTTATTCGAAGAAAATAAAGCTTCAGGATTTATAGAACTCGAAAACGCAAATATCCGCTGGTTTTTATCTATTGATGACAATGATTTACCTGATGAAGCTCGGGAAAAGAATCAGCGAACTTACCGTTCAATTAAGATTGATGGACAGGAAGTGGAATTCTCTGATGGGTTTACTGACTTACATACTATTGTATATGATAAAGTTATTAATGGAGAAGGTTACGGAATTGATGACGCTCGAGCAGCTATCGAGTTGGTTTACAGATTCAACTTTGCAAAGCCGATGCCTGATAGAGAACGCAGTCATCCTTTTGCTATAAGGTAGTAATCATGAGAATTCTCGGTGTTGACCCCGGATCTGTAATTTGCGGATACGGGGTTATTGATTTTAACGGAAAAACATTTTCCCTCGTAGAATACGGCGTCATAAAAGCAGCTAAGAAAGAAGAGACTTTCCCGCTAAGACTGAAACATATTTTTGAAAGAATGAGTTCTCTTGTAGAACGGACATTACCGGACGAGAGCTCATTTGAATCAATATTTTACGGAAAAAATGTTCAATCCATGATGAAACTTTCACATGCTCGTGCTGCTGCCATGCTTGCTGTTACTTTAAGGGAAATTCCAATCAGAGAATATTCACCGCTCGAAGTCAAGAAATCTGTTACAGGTAAGGGTGCCGCCGCAAAGGAGCAGGTGCAGTATATGGTAAAAAAACTTCTATCCATTGAAGAGACGCATGAATTTCTTGATGCAACCGACGCTCTGTCAATCGCTATTTGTCATGCACTCAGACGCAATACAACGAGCGTTTCTTCATCGAATTGGGAAAATTATATTAAAAATAATCCCGATAAAGTGAAAAATCGTTGAAGCAGAATGAACAAAATGATTGATTTAATTTTGAATTTTAATTGGTCAGATGTAGTTCTAACAGGTGTTTCTATTGTATCTTCGGAAGTAGTGAAAGTTGAGAAGATTCTTCAAGAAAAAGTCTATAATAAACTTTCAAACCGATAAAGTCAATCTCGGATTTTATAGTAGTTTATCAAATAGCAGGTGGCGTTGTTTCACAATATGGTACATAAAAATAATAATTAGTCCATTTTTGAGTTAACTAATAATTACTAAAATGAATATTATAAATTAATATAACTAATAAATGAAGTTTGATTATCTGATAGTCGGAGCAGGTTATGCAGGAGCCATACTTGCCGAAAGAATTGCAACTGAACTTGACAAGAAAGTTCTTGTGATAGACAAAAGAAGTCATATTGCCGGCAATGCCTATGACTACCACGACGAAAACGGCATACTGGTTCATAAATATGGTCCTCATATTTTTCACACATCTTCAAAAAAGGTCTGGGATTATCTTTCACGCTTTACATCTTGGAATACTTATGTTCACCACGTAAAAGCAGTAGTTGATGGTAAGACGGTACCGGTACCATTCAATTTGAACTCACTTCATGCCCTTTTTCCGCCGACATATTCAGCCAAATTGGAGAAGAAGCTAATCGAGAAATATGGTTTCGGATTGAAGATTCCGATTTTAAAAATGAAGGAAGTAAAAGATGAGGATTTAAGTTTTTTGGCTGATTATATTTATAAGAATGTATTCTACGGATATACCGTGAAACAGTGGAATCTTAAACCTGAAGAACTTGATTATAATGTTACTTCACGAGTTCCGGTGCATATATCAAGAGATGACCGATATTTTCAAGATGTTTATCAGGCATTACCCGCTGATGGTTATACCGCCATGTTTAACAGAATTCTTTCACATCCCAATATTAGAATTCTACTGAAGACTGATTACAAAGAAGCACTTGATTACATCAAATATGATAAGATGATTTATACGGGACAGTTAGATTATTTCTTTGACTATATGCATGGAGAGTTGCCGTACAGGAGTCTTCAGTTTGACATCAAGACTTTTCAGACTGATAAGTTTCAAGAAGCAGGTCAGATTAATTATCCGAATAATTATGATTATACACGTATAACAGAGTTTAAATACCTGACACAGCAAAAACATGACTCGACAAGCGTAGCATTCGAATATCCTCAGGCTTATGTCAGGGGGTTAAACGAACCTTATTATCCGGTCCCGAAGACTGATAACAATGAGCTTTTTGCTAAATACAAATCTGAAGCAGATAAGCTCAATGATAAAGTATTATTTGTGGGAAGACTTGCAGATTATAAGTATTATAACATGGACCAAATTGCAGGTGTAGCTTTGCAATTATTTGAGAAAAAAATTGCATTACAGAGGTGATAATGTTTCAATGATGGAATATTTACACCTTAATGCCTTATAATTAAAAATAATTCTTTATTTTTGTTATTGTTAATTAAGCAATTATCATTTAATATAAAATAGACATAATCATGAATAAAAATATTGGAGAAATTCTATGAAAAGGTTATTAGTTTTATTAGCCTCCTTACTTGTTATGGCTGTATTATTCCAGAGTTTTCAATGCTCATCGAGGAATATAACAACCGCCAAAGTGAAAATGAAAAGTCAGCAATATGATGAAGCAATCGAATCTTTGAATAAAGAAATTGAGATGAATCCAAAGAGTGCAGAAGCTTATGCCCTTCTTGCCGACATCAATTTTGTCCAAAAAAACAGAAAAGAAGCAGCAAAAAATGCATTAAAATCTTTGGAATATTCTCAAGATCCAAATTTAACCGGTAAAATGAAAGATTTAGTACACAGTTTGTGGATTGACTGTTATAATACCGGACTGAATCAGTACGGTGCTTATTTGTCCAATAAGAATGCCGCTTTATTAGACTCGGCACTTGTTAATTTTGAAATCGGACATTCTATCAGACCTGAGTTCCTCGAATTCATTAATTTGAAGGCAACAGTTTACGAATTGAAAAATGACCAAGAAAATGCATTGAAGGAATATACCGAATATATGGATAAGTTCGACAAGAATTATAAATTCGGTGTTAAAAATGGTCTATACAAAGGTTTACTCAGACAAGACATGCTTGACAATTTCAGTAAGTTCGGCTTAACCAAATCTATGCCCGGACTTAATCAAAAAGGTGATTCAACATCAACGGACATATTCAAAGTTGATGAAAAGGATGCATTTATTTATTCCGAAGTAGTTGAGGGTAAATTTGTAGTAGTAGGTTGGAAATTTGACCCGCCACAGCATTGGCTTCCTTCGGAACGTGTACTTAGGACAGACTTAAATCTCAGACCTGTTGATTATTTAGCACAGCACTATTATTTCAAGAAAGATTATGATAATGCCCTGAAATATATCAAGATTCATCTTGACCTTGACCCTACTAATGCCGAAGTATATGCTATGATGGTCAATGTTTACCAGGAGCTTGGTAAGACAGAAGAAGCGATAAAGACAATAGAAACTCTGATTGAAGGAGATCCCAAGAATACATTGTTTATAACACAGTTAGCTGACCTTTATCATAATCTCCAGCGTTTTGACGACGCTATCGGAACTTATGAGAAGGCTTTGTCTTTTGACCCGAACTTTGACAGAGCTCACAGAAACCTTGCTTCTGCATATAAAAATAGAGCAAGTCTTAAACAAAGAGCTGAACAAGATAAAAAGGATAATGACAAAAACTATAAAATTGATCCTGAAGCATATTTGCCTGATCTCAGGTCTTCAGCAAAACATTTTTCAAAATCTCTTGAATCTAAAAATTTTGAAAATGATATGGTTATTCTGTCTGAACTTGCAAATATTTATCAAGTTCTCGATGAACAGGATAATCTCAAGAAAATCGTAAGAAACTTAGAAGCAATTGAGATGTCTCTCGAACCGGATAAACTGGAACAGTATTACCTTAATATGTTACGTATATACTCTGAAATGGGTGATACCGATAAGCTAGAAGCTGTCAAGAAGAAAATGGAATAAGCGAAATTGAAAAAAACCTTCTCAACATAATCTGAGAAGGTTTTTTTTTAGGTGGGGGATTGCTTAATATTCATATTTTTCTTTGTTAAATTAAAAAAATATACTAAATTGCTAATATTATCAAGGATAAATGTAAAAATCATATTAATTATTTGGCAGAACTAAAAGAAATATTAGAATTTAAACCGGAATTGGGAAAATTATTTATTGATTTTCCTGAAGTTTTGTTTGAGAATATTAGGGAAGGCTTGTGTATTGTCGAAGTTGAGACAGATGCAAATCATGAGCTTGTCAGTCTTGTTCCGATTTATGCAAATGATTCATTAAAATATCAATTAGGTATAGATAAAGAGGAATATCTCAATATAAATTTAATGGAAAATTCCAAGTTCGGCAATGATATACTGTTAATAAAAATACGCTCAATCATCAAGAGCGGACAAATCCTCAAAGACTACTACAAATCTGTTTATTTGAATAAAACTTTCCGGTATAAATTAATACCTTATTCGGATAAATATATCATTGCACTCGTCAGTGATTTGAGCAGCAGTATCAATGCCAAAATCAATTTGCAGAAAAGTGAAGAAATGCTTTCCTCAATCCTGAATTCTGTTGATGAAGTTATTTTTTCTTTGAATATGTCGGGCAACATAAATTTCATAAGCAACCATACAGAGCAAATTTATAAGTTACCCGCAATAGCATTCTATGATAATCCCAACCTTTGGTTTGAGATTATCCATGATGATGATAAGGAACTTGTAAACAGACATCTTGCCATGGTTTCGGAAACAAACTACTTCAAATTAGACTACCGTATTAAAAGAGCTGACGGTGAAATTCGCTGGGTTCATAATAATAGCAAAATAGTCTTTGAAAACGGCAAACCGGTCAGGATAGACGGTACTGTTTACGACATTACAGATTCGAAGACAGTAGAATCTGAGCTTAATATGAAAAATCGTCTAATAACCGGTTTTTATGATGTGAATCCTTTATATATGGGTGTAGTGGAGTTACGCAACAATTTCTCAGAAATAATTCACCTGTCCGGCAATAAATCATTAATGAAAAGGATTGGTAAGAATGAATCGGATTATCCTTGGGTAGCTTTGGCAGATACAGACTCCGAAGAGAATTATCTGTCAATTTGGAAAATGAAATATATGGAGTCTTTCGAATCACGTGGTTCCGTGAATTTTGAATTCATTTCAAAGGATAATGGAATCATTCAATATCATGATGTTGTACTGTCGTATCTATCTATAAGTAATGAAGGTAATCCGCAGTTTGCTTTTATAATCAATGACATAAGTGACAGGAAATCGGCTGAGCTGAAAATCAAAGAATATGCTGTTGAGATGGAGCAAAAATCTTATGAACTTGGACTTGAGATTGAAAAGAATTTACAGATACAAAGGGAGCTGATCGGAGCAAAAAACATAGCCGTTTCAGCAAATAGAACAAAATCCGAGTTCTTAGCTAATATAAGCCATGAAATTCGAACTCCTTTGAATGCAATTCTCGGATTTGCAGAGATAATAACAGAACGTGAAAAGGACCAAAAGTTGCTCGGTTATGCACAAGGCATCATATCAGGGGGTAAAACTCTGCTTTCCATGATAAATGATATTTTAGACCTGTCTAAGATTGAGTCTGGAACATTGCTGATTCAAAATGAAGTAGTAGATTTATTCAAACTATGTCGCGAATTATTCCATATTATGAACTTGAAGGCAAAAGAAAAGAACATTCGTTTACTTCATTACATATGTGATAATGTCCCTCAATTTGTGATTATGGATGAAATAAGAATCAGACAAATTTTACTGAATCTTATCAGTAACGGAATCAAGTTTACAGACTCAGGATATGTGCTGATTTCAATTGATTATGAAGGCTGCGAATCAAGTGAAAAGAGCAAGCTGAGTATCAGAATTTCAGATACTGGTATAGGTATTCCAGAAAATCAACAGGAAATAATTTTTGAAGCATTCAGGCAGACCGAGGGGCAGAATAACAGACGTTTCGGTGGTACCGGATTAGGACTTACCATCAGCCAAAGATTAGCAGAGCTCATGAATGGTAGAATTGAACTTGAAAGCAAAGTAGGTATCGGTTCAAAATTTAAGGTTATATTCGATGATGTACAGATATCTACATCAACAGATGCTGCCGATTTAGGTCTATACGATTTATTTTCGGTGAAGTTTACTGAATGCAGGGTTATAAGTTTTGTAAGCAA
This sequence comes from Kapaibacterium sp. (SeqCode), assembly GCA_041677745.1. GTDB lineage: Bacteria > Bacteroidota > Ignavibacteria > Kapaibacteriales > UBA2268 > JANJTB01. The sequence goes on along the minus strand of JBAYPL010000042.1, from coordinate 534 downwards.
TAGAGTCAAAAATTTTATAAATAGGATTTTCGATGATACGCTCGCTACTGTAATGTGTTTCAGTTCTGTAGAAGAACTTGTAATATTACCTGATGAGGTTGATTTGATAATAATCGAGAGTGGCAATATTGAGGAATTTGAAAGTTATAGTCATTACTTCCCTAATTCCAATGTACCGATTATACTATTAACCGAAAAAATAGATAATTTCCATGAAATATTAAAGCACTATAATATTTGTTCATGTATATCAAATAATTCAACAATCGAAAAATATATTTTCGAATTATCAAAATATATTGATTATGAATTGATTACTTCTCATCAAGATATTCTCGATACAAGTCAGAGAAATTCAACATTAGTGCCTGATGACATGGATAAAGCCATAACAATATTAAAAAAGGATTTCCCTGAGTTAATCACAATCTTTAAAAGGGACTTGAGCCTTGAGGAAGCCGGTGACATTTCTGACAGACTAATAAATTTTGCAAAAGAAACTTGCAGTGATGAAATCAGGAGTCTCGGATTATT
>JBAYPL010000041.1:0-14059 GCA_041677745.1 Kapaibacterium sp. (SeqCode) | reverse complement strand
TGTCATCGTACGGTCTGCATCAACATCCAGACTTGCGTCTGTTGCGAGTGCCAATGTTGCATTAGTATCAATTAAAACATCACCTGATTTGATATTTACAAGGCCACCGGTATTGACAGTCAGATTATTTTTGAATTTAGCAAGACCCACATCCTCTGTAACAAGTACACCATCAACGTTAACAACACTATTAAATACAGATTCACCTTCTCCAAGTAATAATTGTCCTGTGTTTGGTCCTGTGTTTGGTCCTACGATTATAGTTCCGGCAGAAGCCTCTTGAGTCATTTTATTAAAGGAGTTCAGAACACCATTAATTGTCAATATAGAAGTGGCTGATGCATCAACATGAACACTATCCGAAACATTTACAGTTTGCCCCTCTTGTACAGTTTTTGCACCCTCGTTGAGAACTATTAAATTATAGTAAATATTATTATCACCGATCATACCATTTTCACCAACTATGTATTGAGCTGTGCTACCATCATAGTAAAAGTTAGATGTACCATAGTCTCTATCACCATCAAGCGGCGCATAAACACCTGAGACATAGAAACTGCCATCATAAAAACTCTTAACACCGCCATTATCTGTACTTAAATCCTCGTACCATCTTGGTTGTAGTGTTTGAGCGGCCGTACCTGACCAGAGTGTTGTACCCGGTACTCTCCATGTTGCATCTTTACCGAGAGCAGTTGATCCGTCTTCATCGTCATTTAGCGGTTCTTCAGGAGCGTCGGTAAACTTACCGTTACCTGTAAACTCGAATGTACCCTCATTTATAATATTCTCATAATTAGCGGCATTTCTGAAATTCCTGTCGCCTTTAATACGCAGTGTACCTTTATTATTAATGGTACCGGACGAGGAATTCGTAAAATCAGCAGCACCGGCTGAAGAAACAGCAAAAATGATACCCAGTACCAGAGCGTACGTCAGCATCTTGTACTTGTTTATTAAATCCATTGTCAAAACTCCATTTAAACTAAAAAATTAATTTTTATTTTCAAAACTATTTATCATACAGAAACAAAAATATTATAAATCTACAAGTGAAATCATAAGTAAATTTACTGATTTTTGAACCTATTGACAGCATCAAATTACTCATCTTCAGCAATCATCAGAAAAGCGATAGATAATGTATTTTCATCAAATATATTATCAAAAAACAAGTAATATATAATGATACAATATCATGCCCGGTTACAAATAATTAATAAAATTCAGTATAAGTACCGAGAAATATCAATAAGTTATATAGCAATACATTTCAACGAACAATTATTGACAAAAGCGAAACACCGGGTTTGCTTTTATTCACCAACCTCAATTATACCTTCGTTAAACACAGAGCCGTTATTTTCAATTCTGAAGGATTGCAGATAAGGGATACTTGCACCGTTAATACCGATAGAAGTAATCCATAATCCGTTAACACCAGCTTGAGTAAAGGCAGCCTTATTTGAAGCGATAGGCAAAGTAGGAGAAGAAGTATTATTGTTCGTGAATGAATTTTCATTCGGGTCATTTTTAGCAGTTTTAAAGATATAATTATTGCCGTTATCTTCATTTCCTAATATAAGAGCCGGCTTAACATTGGGGTCTCCGGTGCCTTCGGCAATCACTATTTCATAAGCTGCCGCATCCGAACCGTAGTGAGCAAACTCAGAGAGAGTATTATTCACCGCAACATTATCAGCTCCGCCATCGGTACCTGCAAAAGGACCGTCAATCCCGACATATACCAAATGTCTGACTTCTACATTATCATTTTCAGTCGGCTGAATACCTTCATCCCAGGTATTCGGATTAGTCCATCTGCCGGCAGCAATAGAATAAAAAGTAGTAGGACCGGAACGAAGCAGAACATCATTACCGGAAGCAAATAAACCAATACCGTTAGGCAACTCGTTAGCAGTCGCTCTACCCAAGCCGGCTAACTCAACAGCTCCAAGGTTAGAACCGCTTGCAGGGGTTCTAACCGGCTCAGAACCGGTACCGATTTTTTCGGTTTCGTCATTGTCAGCCTCATACAATCTAAGTTTATTCTGCTCATAAGGAGCAGTCCAATTGCCGGCGTCAGGTCCTTCCGATTCGAGGTAAGCGAGTTTCATCGCAAGTTCAAAATCATTTGTTGCATTGTAGCTCAAAGTGATGGTTCTGTTGACATCGGAAGAAGCATTGTAATTAGGATTAGAATTAACACCTTGATTTACAAACAAGGTCATATCTGTGGGATTATTAGCATCATCGTCAAGACTAATTTGAGTATTTTTGTTGTGATATGTATAGGTTCTTGCAACAGCATCAGTAGTACGAGTAATCGTACCTTTGACCTCTTCATCGCCGGTATATAGCATATCATTCTCGGCATTAGTCATAAATATAGTACCCGGATTGACATTATTCTTATAAATATCAAAGATACCGCCACCGACACCTGCGTCATAAGCAAAATCGCCGCAGAGATAAAAATTACTACCGTAAGATTCAGTACCGCCGAGCTTGTTCCCGTTATTAAGCACGAGATTACCATAGCTGTTGTTAAGAATAGTAGGCATTACCTCCTGAGTTGCAACACCATTGTAAGTAACTGTCGAGCTGCAATCGAAAGCGAGATTGGTACCGTCACCACTATTATTAATAACACCTGTAATTACTAAATTCGTAGCTGCACCGAAATCAAGTACGGAATTATTAGAACTCAAGTTAAGAGTAGAATTGGTATTTACAGTGAAAACACCGATAGCATTATCGGGAGCAGTGATTGAACCCTGTGTCAAATTAATGTTATCATTAAAATCCATATTACCGTCACCGACAGTAAATCCTGCACCGGCACCATTGACAGTAACAACATCATTGAAGCTGATGAGACCGGAGCCTCCGGTTATCTGCCCGTTGTCATTTAATCCGATGGTTGCATCAAAAGTCATATCACCGTCAGCACCGTTGATGGAACCTGAGTTAGCGACAATCACAGAATTAGAATAAGTAATGTTGCCGACACCGCCGTTAAGTGATGCAGTAGTACCGTCAACAGTCAATTCTCCGGTAAATTCGATATCGCCGTCACCGGCATTAAAGATACCGTCGCCACTTACGTTTACTGTTCCATCCAGAGTAGAGTTTGAAGCTCCCGCATTAATTGTTCCTTCGACATCAAGCTCGGAGCTTACATCGAGAGCAATAAGACCTGATACAGGAATAATATCGCCTGCTTCGATAGTCTTTGTACCGGTTCCGGTCAGCTCTAAATTGTTATAAGTATCACCATTGTCAGATACAGGATAGATACTTTGTTCGGAATCTGAAGCATAAGTAAATGTACCCTGGAAGGTAACATCTTCATTATTATTACTGATATAAAAAGGATAGTTGGCAAGATTAGCATATTGGTCAAGTGGTGTAGGACAAGAAATCCCTACTATAAACACTCCGTCTTCAACCGTTTTGGCGGCATTGCCGGAAATAACAAGTCTCTCATAATAAAAGCCTTGCACTGTCTGAGTCGCATCACCTGCATTCCAATCCACCACACCCATAATAGCATTAGCAGTGTCCTGCCCAAAATTGTTTCCGTTATTAACTTCAATGGATGCGTCTTTGCTCTTCATCTTTATCACACCGCCACAGGTAGCATTGTAAGTTGCTTCTGATGTATTCATTATGAATTTTTGGGATAAAAGATTCATTGGCATTACTAATGTTATTGCCAACAACACAGAAATTCTAAAAATTATTCCGTAAAGCAAATTCATGAACAATATCCTGATTAATATTTAAATTATCTAATACTCAACGTTACAAAAATAGGTACTATGTAGAATTATTATCATAAGTACTAATACTGAATTCAACTCCGACAAAACACAGTTTATACTTTTATTTTCAAGTGCTTCCGTGATTAATGTACAATGAATTTCTATACCTATCGGCAAATATTCGCCTTAATTTCAGTGTAAATACTTAAATCATAAATTACACAAAAACCCATTATTTACTTTATTCCGGAACCTTCAAATTCATTTTATTCCTTGAGCCGGTGATGAATAATAAATGTAAATATTATGCCTAAGTGCAAACAGACACCGGAATCATATTCGAATAAATATAATTCCGAGTAGCTCCCTGCAAATAATTTTACAGAGATTTTAACGTCGAATAATATTTAATCGAGAAGAAAACTTTAAATGAGTTTGATAAATATCATGAAAATTAAAATTATATTTTTACTGTCAATCATACTTTTATCGTCATGCTCAGAAGACTATGAATATAATGAAAATGATTTTAACCTCAATGGCGGAATTGGAAGAACAAACAATTTCGAGCATTTTGGAAATACCCCTCTTCAACTTGCAGTAGAAAACAATCTGATTTCCGATGATTCTTCGGGAGTAATTCAGACAGCATTAAGATTAAAGAGTCCATATTGGATTGTCTCAACAGTAAATGGAAATATAATCAGACTGAATAACAATACAGCCGACAAATATTTTAAAATTGACTCTTCTTATGTAACTGCTACCGGCATGACTGCTGATAAAAATCAAAATATTTATTTCATAGCATCAGATGACAGGTTTTATGCATTAAGTGAAAACCTTGAATTGAAATGGATTAAAGATTTGCCTGTAAGACAGAGCAGAGCATTGACATATTCCGATTTATTAGCACTTGATGACTGTATATACATCGGTACAAACGACGGCGATATTTTCAAATATGACAATGAGGGCAACTTGAAATGGAGTATTAAAAGTAGTCTTGCAGTTGTCAAAAGCTTTTCTGCCGATTCATCAGGTAATATCTATTCAGCACTGACCAATAATTCATTCGGAGCTAATGACTCGTTGATTTGCATTGATAGTGGCGGTAATATCTTGTGGGGAAAAGAACTGACATCAACACGAATATTATCGTCCTCTGTATATTCAAAGGGTAGAATATACGTCTCAGGTTCTTATGATACCGAAGATGACAGATTCGGGAAAACATATTGTTTCGACAGAAATGGCAATGAAATATGGAACTCCCAATCCAGCTTACCGGGTAAAAATGTATCAGTGGACAACATGGGCAATTGTTATGTTGCAGGCATAAGCTCCGGGGTAGGCGAAGTAAAAGCAGGAATTTTCTCTTTTGATAAATTCGGGAAGGAATCATGGAAACTATATTTTGGTGCCGCTCCGATTTCTCCATTAATAATTAGTGAAAAATACCTGTCTTTAACCTCATTCACCGGAGATGGTGCCGCATACTTGATATTCCGTAAATCTGACGGATTACTGGTCAAGAATCATTCACTATCAAACTTCCCTCCTCTTTATTTGCAGCCGGTAGTGGCAGATGATGCAACTATTAAACTCTTTGGTTCGTCAAAATTGACAAATATTAATTTTACACAAACTTCGTTGAACTTATTTTAAGAAAATACAATATGAAATTTGAATCGGGAAATAACGCAAGCATTATAACTCATCACGGAATAACACCCAAAATACATCCAAGTGCTTTTTTATGTGAAGGTGTAAAAATTATCGGTGATGTAGAGATAGGCGAAAATGTATCGGTATGGTACAATTCTGTCATACGTGGTGATGTACACTATATTCGAATCGGTGAAAATGCTAATATACAAGATATGTGTATGCTGCATGTGACCAATAATGTCTGGCCCCTGATTATCGAGAAGAATGTATCATTGGCACATTCTGTCAGTGTTCATGGTTGCACTCTAAAAGAAGGTTGTCTTATAGGTATCGGTGCAGCAGTACTCGACGGTGCGACAGTTGGTGAATATTCACTCGTGGGTGCAGGAGCAGTAGTGAGAGAAGGATTTGTTGTCCCCCCAAGAACATTAGTTGCCGGTGTTCCTGCTAAGGTAATACGTGAATTATCTGACAAAGAATTTGAGCGTGTCAGCAAAACACCGTATAATTACATTAATTATGTGAAAGGATATCGCGATGAGTACAAGACAGCAGTAGAGCAAGGCTTGATTACTTGATAATCATGAGTTTTAGCGTTTTGGTAAAAGGTCCGGAGACTATCCTCACAAAGTAGGTACCGCTCGACAGATTAGTGACATCTATATTCGATGAATATTCTCCCGGTTCGAGTATCTGATTTTCAATGATGAATAATGATTGTCCAAAAGAGTCAATTATATCAACATAGGTGTGTGCTTCGATTGCGACTGAATAGAAGAGTTCTGCCTCAGTACCAGTCACCGGATTGCCTGACATAGAAGCAAAGTCGTAAATATTATTCGATAAGATAATTTTGCGAACTTCATCTCCGCAGTAAGACATTTTCAAGTAACCATCCTCACCGGTTGTGACGATACAATTATCCATATCAGGAAACGAGATACTTTCTATATTAATATCAATAGTGACTGAATCTCCTAACAATATCAAGAACACCGGCTTGAGTAAGATGCCTTTTTTCCCGCTGAGTGAATTTACCCCTTGACTAATGATTCGAAGTAATGTATATCCGCCGGGCTGTTCAATTTCCGAAGCCGATAGTACCACCCAGTCTGAGCTTATATCGCCGTTTTTTACCTTATTGTCGAACTTGAGTTCTTTTTTCTTATATTTTAATTCGATTATATACTTATTAATATTTATATCGCTTACATTCGAGAAGTCTGCACTTATTTCGAAATCAGGAGCGTAGTTGAAAGGCGGGTCATATTCCATCCTGTCACCCGGGTATAAGTTGTCTGATTTCGGTAATTTGACTTCTACGTGGTGCCTTATTGTATTAATTCTGATATAACCTGTTCCAGTGTCAGCATCACTGTAAACTCTGACGAACAATTCAAAACTCGACTTATCAGAGCCGGTTGGGTCGAAATTTACATCAAAGTTTAAACTGTCTCCGGGCTCCAATCTGACAAAATTATTATCAATAAAATCAGTATTAATATCAAAAAATGCAGTATCCCCCGCTACCTCCCGCACATAGTTTATAAATGAGCCTACTGTATCGGAGATGTTTTTCAAAGTAATTTGAAACTTTGTACTACTGCATTGAAAAACACTGTCAATTTCTACCGTTTCAAATGACAGAACCTTGTTGTAAGCATGTCCGCTGACAATTACCGAGACAGTATCCCACTTGGAACTTTCCTCCCCTGTATAAGCATCGGTAATGATTCTCAAAGTCAATTGTTTATACCCTGCTTCTCGCGGCAGGAAGGTAACCGGTATTTTCAGAGACTTGTCTATTGTTAATACAGTATCTTCAGGTAAATTGGTTAAAAATTTAAATTCATCAAGACCTGTAAATCCATCGGTTAGCACTTCGATTTTCTTAAGATATAAATTCGAAGACCACGACTCTGACGAAATCATTATTCTGCCGGTATCAGGGTGCTGAATATTCACTAATGTCCTACCGTTGAAATCATATCCGGTTGCTTTTACGACCGGCTTAAATCCATAACCACGCAAGTAGTTAAAAACAGAACCGGTTTTAAATTTCGAGTCCTCAGAAAATACAGGAATAAGTTTTACTTCACGCTCGAATTCATTCAAAGGACTGAATTCGACTGCAACGTTTATTTCTCTGATACGGTCGGCATATTCAGGTCTATCAGGATACAGCAATACAGGTGACTGCTTGTCGGGTTTAGGATAAGTCTCATCAATAAGCACCTTAAACTCATGATTTGACTGGTCAAATCGAAAATCCGTAATTTCAACAGGTTCATTGCCACTGTTTTTAACCTTCACTTCCCCTTTTACTCTATCACCTAAACGAAGTCTTCCGAAATCATAAGAATTAAAATATGGTCCCGGCAAATATGCAATACCTCGGACATGACAAATACTGTCAGGACCTTTAGCATTATTTTTAAATACGAGTGTATCGAAGAACTCACCCGCTTGCAAGGGCTCGAATGTAACACCTTTAATATATCTACCTGTCTTTGGATTGATTTCGAGACCATAAACACTCGGCACAGTCGGTTCGCTTAAATAAAAAGGTGAACCGGTATTTAAACTGTAATATCCGTCAATTATCAATTTTCCTGTTCTGTTGTTACCTATTCTCAATCCTCGACCATAAGCGGGGTTATAACTTTCATGAAATTCAGCTTTCTTGCCTACTTCAATAGCACCAAAATCAATGTCATCAACTTCGATTCCGGCGATTACTCCGGTTCCCATGACTACTATAGTATATCTGAGACAGGGTGTTTCGAGAATCAAAGTATCAATATCCCCAAAGAAGCCTGTATAAATATCTGTTTCCGGCGTGTATCGTATGTTAAATTTTATTATTTCAGCTGAATCTATAAACTGTTTATCGGGAATATCATATATTTTGAACCTCTGACCGTATTTCAGAGAAATTGACTTGAGCTCAATTTTGTGAGAAGAAGCATTTCTTATATTTGCTCCTAATTCAGTGTAAGAACCTACGTTGACATAACCAAATGCAATTATGCCCGGAGCCATTTCGATTCTGTCAGCCTTATATACAACTGAATCAAATACAAACCTCCCGGAAACATCAATCACATAGAAAAAAGCTTTTGCATCCTTATATTTATTGAGAACAGACAATCGGAAGGAAAAATCAAAATTAATTTCATTTTTATTAAAAGTACTTGCAAATATTTCAGAAATATTTTCAGACCAGGTCGGTAATAATACAGGCTGTTCGAGAATACCGGAATCAACATGAACTGTGTCATCATTATGGTGAAAAGTCCTGTTATCCACGACTGTTATAACAAAATCTCCGCAATGCTTAGTTACACTTACTTGGGGTTCATATAAATCAACAGTGTCAACATCAGCAGAAAGCAAATTATAATCGGCAAAGAGCAAACCCATACACCCCGCCATAAACAGTATTAAGGCAGTCCTTCTTGATGACACTATATTATATAACTTTATCATGTTCGTGTCTTGTCTTTTATGTAATGACAAATAAGACCGATAAAAGTTACTAATATATATAAAAAAAATTGTATAAAAAAAGCTGCTCGAAATTGAACAGCTTTTTTTTATATTTTTTACTTTGCTATTCTTTCAAGCCATCGTAACATTATGAGCATTGTCACCATAGAAATCAGACATGCCACAACAAAAATTGTCCATGTTCCGGCAATCGAAATATTTTCATAGAATACCGCTCCGAACAGTAAGAGTTGATTTCCCAGAGCAGTAGCACCGAGCCAACCACCCTGCATCAAGCCTTGATACTGAGGTGGGGCGACTTTGGATACAAACGATAATCCGAGCGGACTAATAAACAGCTCTGCTACTGTTAATATGAAATAAGTAAATATTAAAATCAACGGAGTAACCTTTTCAGCCTGTGCAAGAGGCGAACCTCCGGCATTGGGATTTATCTCGGAATAAGCCGGAAGACCTATTGATCCTACAAGCATAACTACAAATGCAATTGAAGCTATCAACATACCGATTGCAATCTTCTTTGGAGTCGAAGGCTCTATTCCTTTACTGCGAAGCCATCCGAACAAACCAAGAATTACAGGTGTAAGAAATACTACAAAGAACGGATTAATGGATTGGAACAACTCGGCTCCTTGGATATTAATAAAGCCCAGATTTAATTTAAGGCTTGATAAATCGGTATAGTCACGGGCAAAAAACGTAAGTGTCAGCCCGTTTTGGTGGAATGAAAACCAGAAAAATATTACTACGCCGAAAACTGCAAAAAGTGCGTATAATCTTTGTTTTACTTCCGCAACATCCATTTCGATATTGTCAGATGATGAAGCAGCATTCTTTGCCTTTGGTTCAGGGAATTTCTTCTTATTTACAAGAAATATCACTATTGAAATCAGAAGTGCGAAAATCGCTGTTGCAAACGCATAGTGAAATCCTGTAGAAAACACTTCAATGTATTGATTGGCAAAAATTGTGATATCGGTTACAGTGGAACCGCTTACTTGGTTTGCCAAAGTTTCAAGTGTTGTCTTAGCATCGCCTGTTATCGTATTGTTAAGAAATGAATGACACAAAGCAGGCAAGTCGGCATTATATTGGAAGCCGTTTCTCTCAAGCCACCAGTTTCTGACACCGATTGCAATAACGGGTGCAAATATTGCCCCAACATTTATAAACATATAAAATATAGAAAATCCTGAGTCACGTTTTTCTTTGAATTCGTTATTGTCATACATCTGCCCGACGAGAGCTTGCAAATTCCCCTTAAATAGTCCGTTTCCGAATGCTATTACAAGTAATGATGCACAAGCAAGTACTAAATTAGTCGTATTGGCTTCACTCGGAATTGAAAGCAAGAAATAACCCACCGTCATAACAATGAGTCCTATCAGGATTGTACCTTTGTAATTGCGTGTTTTGTCGGCTATAAGACCGCCGACAAGCGCAAGTAAATATATAAGTGCGTAAAACGCTCCATATATGTAACTGGTCTCAGTTCCTTCCAATCCAAACTTTGCTTGTATAAATAATACAAGTATAGCCATCATTACGTAGAATCCAAACCTCTCTCCCATGTTTGCAAGAGCAGCCGGAATCAGACCTTTTGGGTGTCCTTTGAACATAAAAATTCCTTATAAAGTTTTTGAAAATTGTAAATTTCGATTATTTAAAATTAATGATTTTTTTTCTCAAATCAGGCATTAAATTTTTAATTGCTTTAAGTCTTTATTAAATATATGCTTATATATCAAGAAAAGTTAATATGTTCGCAAATAATACTCATATCAATGTTATATGAAACAAAATGAATAAGTCTGCTTTAACTAAGTTATAATCAACATTCAAACTATGAATTAATATAGCAAACTCAAAATTCTAAAATCTAAAAAAAGCTATTAAATTAAGAATTAATCCTAAAAAGTGTTATATTTGTAATTGCTTTAATTTACAATTTTCGATTGGTATCAATTGACAAAAATCTGGCAGACATTAGAGGATAAATTTGTTAGCGACCTAAAGATTTTTAAGGTCAGAATGAAGAGAAGAGTAAACCCCGAAAGCGGTGTTGCTTCAAATTTCGTAATGCTTGATTCTCCTGATTGGGTTAATATTGTCCCCTTGACCGAAGATAACAAAATTGTCATGGTTGAACAATACAGACACGGCTCAGATGAAATTACTCTCGAGCTGCCCGGCGGTATGGTCGAGCACGGCGAAGAATATTTACATGCTGCAATGCGCGAATGCATGGAAGAAACAGGCTACGAAGGCACCGGACTTGCTGTCGAAATCGGAAGAGTTAAGCCTAATCCCGCATTCCTGAATAATCACTGCACTACATTTTTGTGGAAAAATTGTAAATTAACAAGAGAGCAAAAACTTGACTCAAATGAATTGATTAAAATCAAGACTTTTGCTTTTGATGAAATCAAAGATATGATAAAATCAGGAAAAATTAATCATGCTATTATTCTGAACGCATTTTTCTTTTTTTCCCTTCATTTAGACAATTATAACGGCTGAAATCATAATGGGCAAGGTAATTTCAATAGCTAATCAAAAGGGTGGTGTCGGTAAAACCACTACATCTATTAATTTGTCGGCTTCACTTGCAGCATCGGAGTATAAAGTATTGCTTGTTGATATTGACCCGCAGGCAAACTCTTCTGCCGGTGTAGGAGTTGACTCTAAGCTGTCGGATAAAACTATCTATGAGGTTCTCGTTGATAAAACCGATATACGTGATGCCATAGTTAGTACTGAGATGCCTTATTTATCACTCGTGCCTTCTCATATTAATCTTGTAGGTGCAGAAATTGAAATGGTTGGCATAAAGCATAGAGAACTTATTTTAAAGAAAATTTTGGACGAGGTAAGAGATGATTTCGATTTTATTATCATTGATTGCCCTCCATCACTTGGTTTATTGACTTTGAATTCTCTTTCAGCATCAGATTCGGTTTTAATACCGGTACAATGTGAATACTATGCACTCGAAGGACTTGGTCAATTGCTGAATACAATTTCTATCGTTCAATATCAGCTCAATCATGATTTAGAAATCGAAGGTGTTTTGCTTACTATGTATGACTCACGTTTGAGATTATCCAATCAAGTTGTTGATGAAGTAAAAAAACATTTCGGCAAAAAGGTATTCAACACTCTAATATCGAGAAATGTGAGGTTGTCTGAGGCACCAAGTCATGGCAAACCTGTGATTCTTTATGATGCGTTATGCTCCGGAGCTCAAAATTACCTCGAATTAGCAAAGGAAGTTATTGAAAATAATCAGGATTTATTGCATAAATAATGACTAAATCCACGAAAATAAAACCAGGTTTAGGCAAAGGCTTAGGAGCTTTGATACCCTCTGTCGAGTTTAGTAAAGACAAAGGTTTTACCGTCGGTCATGAAGAATCGAATAACGAATCAAACAGCATGATTGCAATGATAGATGTGTCTAAAATCAGAGCCAATCCCTATCAGCCGAGACAAGACTTCGACGATGAAGCTCTCGAAGGTCTGAAAAATTCTATTTTAAAACATGGGTTGATTACACCCATCACTGTGAGAAAATCTTTGAACGGCTTTGAGTTAATCTCAGGCGAAAGAAGATTGAGGGCTCATCAATTAGCAAAAATCGAGACAATTCCTGCTTATGTACTTGATGTTAATACACCAATTGAGCTTCTCGAACTTGCAATGATTGAGAATATTCAAAGGGAAGACTTGAATCCTATCGAGGCTGCCCACGGATACAAACGACTGATAGAAGAATTCAACTATACACAAGAACAGGTTGCCGAAAGAGTCGGAAAAGATCGTTCTACAGTTACAAACTTTCTGCGTCTTTTAAAGCTACCCGAGAATTTGCAAGAAGCCCTCAGGAATAAAGACATAACTATTGGACACGCCAGAGCTCTACTTGCAATTAGTGATGTTGCACGTATGATCTGGGCAGGTAATGAAGTGATTCAAAATAAATTGTCCGTACGAGATACAGAGGCTTTAGCCAAGCAAATTGAATCAAATGCTTTAACTTCAAACAAACCCAAAAGTAAACTGAAAAAAGAAATTATTAGTAATGAGGTTAAAGCGGTCTTGAGCGAAAAAGCCGATAATCTTAGAAAAAGTTTCGGCACTCAAGTAAAAATTACACCTAAGTCTAAAGAAAGTGGCTCAATAGAGTTTGAATTTTATTCCGCTGATGATTTAGAAAGACTACTTGAATTATTTGAATATATTGAACAGAGAATATCTTGATGAAAATCAACATCACACATTCCGCCTATCAGAGAGTTCGATATGCCGATACTGACAGGATGGGTTATCTTTACAACGGAAATTATTTTGCTTTTTTTGAAGTCGGCAGAACTGAAGTCATGCGTTCTCAAGGATTGAAATACAAAGACCTTGAAGAAGCCGGTTATTTACTGCCCTTGCGTGATGCATATTCCCGCTACTTAAGTCCGGCATTTTATGACGACTATCTGGAAATAAGAACACATCTGCAATACTCAGGTGAAGCAATTATTAAATTTGAATACGAAATTTTTAGAGATGATGAGAAGATTGCTGAAGGATACACTAATCACATGTTTGTGGCAAAAGAATCCCGAAGAACAGTAAAACCGCCAAAAATTTTTTTGGATTCTCTTACGTCAATATAATTTTTAGAATTAAAAAATAAGGTGTTCTGATGCCGGGAATAAAGAAAACTGCCTTGATTATAGCACTGTTGTTTGTGAGTTCGGAAACAACATTTGCTATAGACACTCCATTCAATTTCCTTAGGTATGTGAAAAGTGCAAGAGCAGCCGGTCTCTCCGGAGCTTTTATGACTGTAACAGATGATCCTACGGCTGTGTTTTTTAACCCGGCGACATTGTCCACCGTAGAAACAAAACAAGCTTCTGCTACATTTCTAAAGCATGTTCTTGACATCAATTCCGGCAATCTGAACTATGTACATAAACTCAACGGCACAGGTACCATAGGAGCAAATATCGGCTTTACCTCTTATGGCAGCTTTGAATATGCCGATTATAACGGAAACAGAACTGGTGGTACGTTTGGTGCTAATGATTTGTCCATAGGAGTAAGCTACTCCG
>JBAYPL010000040.1:0-14423 GCA_041677745.1 Kapaibacterium sp. (SeqCode) | reverse complement strand
AAGAGCAGTATTTGCAATCTTCGAATTATACATCCTGCCAAACATTTTTGGGAACCAATAATGTAAACCGGCAAAGAAGATGAATATCGTTCCCCCGAACATTACATAGTGGAAGTGTGCTACTACAAAGTAAGTATCATGTAAATGCACGTCAGTCGCCAAGGCACCAAGTACGAGACCGGTCAGTCCGCCTATTGAGAACAAAAAGATAAATGCCATCACATAGAGAAAAGGTGTCTCCGGCTTTATTGATGCTTTGTGCATCGTTGCTACCCAATTAAATATCTTGACCCCGGACGGCAGTGCCACAATGAATGTCAGAAATGAATATATCCAACGAGACTCATCACTCATACCGGAGGTAAACATGTGGTGTCCCCAGACGAGTGTACCTACAAATGCTATGGCAATTGAAGACATTGCAATTGCTCCGTAGCCAAAAATTGTTTTTCGACAAAATGTCGGTATAATTTCTGAAACAACACCCATCGCAGGTAAAATCATTATATAAACTGCAGGATGTGAGTATATCCAGAATAAGTGCTGGAACAATATCGGGTCACCGCCTAAAGCAGGGTCAAATACACCGATACCAAAGGCACGCTCCAAAATTACAAGAATGATAGTAATACCGATTACCGGAGTACCGATAACCTGAATCCAAGCAGTTGAATATAAGGACCAAACAAAGAGAGGCATCTTGAAAAAGCTCATGCCCGGTGCTCTCAACCTGTGTACCGTAGTTACAAAGTTTAATCCGGTAAGTATGGATGAAAATCCCAATATGAACGCTGCAAACAGAGGCAGGATAACTTCTGTTCCGGTTCTTATGCTGTAAGGTGCATAAAAAGTCCAACCTGTATCAATAGGTCCGCCACCTATAAATAAGGAAACTACAGCCATAAGGCCGCCTATTGTATAGAGATACCAGGATGTTAAATTTAACTTGGGAAACGATACGTCTTCCGCTCCAATTTGAATTGGAAGGAAAAAATTACCGAATCCTGCCGGTATTCCGGGAATAATAACCAGGAATATCATTATTATACCATGCAGAGTAAATAAGGCATTATAGGTTTGTGGACCCATAATATCTCTGCCGGTGGACCAAAGCTCGAGACGCATGAAGAAGCCAAGCGTCATTCCTACAAGGAAAAATGTAATCATGGAAAATAAGTACAAAAGCCCGATTCTCTTATGGTCAACAGAAAGAATCCAGCTAAAAATACCTGAGTATTTACCCTTGTAATTATAAAAGTCAACATAATTGCCGTTACCGGCTACTGCTGTATGGTCAGCCATTTTGAACTCCCGAATTTGTTTTCTTTCTACCCTTTACAAGTAAAACTACAAAGAAAATGCCGACCCCGAGAAATATAACAGTACCTGCAACCTTGTTGAAATTGAATACGTATTTTTTTCCGTCAGGATCATAACTGAAACAATAAGCAAGCAGCTTAGTTATAGGTGGTGATGCAATACCTTTGCTTGCTTCAATAATAGCCATTTTAAAATCAAATGGAAGATAACTTGTACCCAACAGGTAACGAGTTATTTTCCCTTCCGGAGAAATCATTATCAATGCACCGGAATGTATATAATCATCTTTTCCATCGGACTTATATCTGAATCCTACGGCATCGGTGATTTTGGCAACATTTGTGCTGTCGCCAACCATAAAAAACCAATCTTCGGGGGCTATGGTACGATTCATACCTTCAAGATAGTTTTTCTTCCATCTATCGGCAATATCATACGTTTCTCTCGTATCGAAGCTTATTGTCAATACTTGATAATCCTTCCCGGGCTGTACATCCGCTTTATCCATTACTTCACCGAGACTTGTCAACAAGGGGCTGCAAATTCCCGGACATCTGTAATATACGAGAGCAAGTACAGTAGGCTTATTTATAATATCTTTGAGATTCATTACTTTACCGTCCGAATTACGAAACTGTAAATCCAGTGGCAGAGTACCGCCCAATTTTTTTTCGTGTTCTATACCCACTTCAAGCGGCTTATCGGAATAAGCGGTGAACGCAGTACAAAACATTAAAAACAAAACAACAAATTTATATTTCATTTAGATTATAATTTAGAATATGTTTTTATCAGAAAATCGTGCATAAGTGATAGTTCAGTGGTATTCAACATAAGTACGCTGGCTTTGAAACCATTGGTATTCAGATTAGCAGCTAAATCTCTGGCAAAATCTTTCTGATTGTTCATCCAGCTGTCGTTTTTTAATAAAGACATAATTAACCTGTGATTATCCGCCGCATTCTCCAGCACAAGCTTAGCGCCCGGCTCATTGCGATAAAACAGTAAATACTTTTCAAAAGTACCTGCTTTATCGTTCAGTAACTTGAAGTCTGATTTGACTTTATTCATTGCTAATTCTACAGGTATTTGATTTGAAGTAACTTTACCTTCAGATAAAGCATAAGCCATATCAAGATTTTTCAAATCACTCTCTGAATCTTTCGGATAATCGTTCATCAAAGAATGTATGTAGTGTATGAGTGCGAATCTGTCAAGAACAGGAAGATAATCATAAGCTACCATTCCACTACCGGGTATACCTTCTTCAAGTGTAGCCCACATTCCTGAAATAGAGGCACTGTTTTTCCAACCATCCTTGCTCAAAAAATTACGCGGAACAGGATTCAGACCTTTACCTGCTATACCGTTTCCGTCGCCGTTGTCTCCATGACATGAAGAACAATTCGCTTTGTATAACTCTGCACCTTTTGAAACCATTTCAGGAGTAGATATACTGACAAGCTTGATATCAACTCCCTCCATAATAGAACCTTTCTTCATCGGTACAGGTTCAGCGACAGTATCCCGCATTAGTACTACGGACTTCAGGCTGTTCTTGTAAGCCTGGTCCAAATTGAACATCCAATACAAACCACCGACAACTATCAGCAGTGCAAAATAAGGATAAGCCAATCCGAAGAGTCTCAGAGGATTCCTAATCAAATTCTCAAATTTTATTTCATCTTCAGGTCTATGAACATTATTCATGTGTTTACCTAATTTACTTTTGCTTAATTTAATATCTAACCAATATTCAATAACAATATAGTTCAGACGAAACAATCATTATTTTAATGAACTTTCAGTCCGAATTATAAGTGAAATTCAAGGCTGCTCTTGAACTTCGGATCACCAACCGTCATCAGATTTTTATTTTTCGACATCAATCCGATAACTAACATCAATACACCTACTATCAAAAGCGGTACGGACAATTCTGTTAAACCAAAGACGGGTCCTTCAGCTCCTGTGCGTTTTGTATATTCCGGCATTATCACCCAGTACAAGTCGAATATATGAGCAAGGAAAACCCATACGGAAATTATCTTCAGCCTGAATGGGTTACTCTTTGAAGGTCTTGTTACCAGAGCAAGGTACGGAATACCAAATCTTATGAAAATTAGTGCGATTGACATAATGAACCACCCGCCGTCGCCTCTGTCAACATACCATAATGTTTCGTCAGGAATGTTTGCATACCATATCAATAAGAACTGACTAAATGCAATGTAAGCCCAAAAGTTGGTAAATGCAAACATCAATCCGCCAAGATTATAGTAATGGTCTTCGTTGATGTATTTGCTGAGATAGCCATTATCTTTCAGACTGATTACAACAAAAGTCAATACCGACAATGTAGCAAGAACGGATCCTGCGAAATAATATACACCGAAGATGGTAGAAAACCATTTTGGCTCGAGACTCATCAACCAATCCATTGCAACAACTGTAATACTTATCGCAAAAAGAGGCATAAATATTGCCGATAATTTAGCCGATGTTTTTCTCGATTTTGGATTCTTTGTTACATCTTGCTTAAACGAGCGACCTGCCAATAAGAAGTAGAAGATAATCATAATCACAAAAATTGCAATGTTACGAATCATAAAGAATGACTCGTTCAGATACGGAGTTTTCCCCTTGACATATTTATCGGCATTGACAAGTTCAGGATTCAGCCAAGTAAATATTTCGTCAAGATTAATAAGTAATGGTATAGCCACTAGTGGCACTATAAACAATACTCCGGCGAGAATTTCAGTTATTCTTCTGAAAGGTACGCTCCAATCTGCATTGACGATATATTCAAGAGCAACTAAAAACAATGCTCCGAAACCGACACTGAAGAGTGTCATAAATACTATAATAAGACTGTAAGAAGCTCTTATCGAATCAGTAGAAAATCCGTAACCGGCAAGACCGCCACCAATAGCCAGCAGAGCTAAGCCAATTAATGGTATCTTCGACGGAATCGCTTTCTTTTCGTATAAAATCAAGTCCTGAGCATTACTCATTTCATGTCCTCCTCAGTTGCATTCATAGCTCTCTGTAAAGCTCTAATATATGTAATTATCTGCCAGCGTTCTTCATCTGAAAGTTGTTGTGCATAAGCCGGCATAGTATTTTGACCAACTGTAATTATATGGAATATTCTTCCGTCCTTCCAGTTTCTTACCTTGTCGGTATGTAGGCTCGGAGGATTTGGAAATTGTCCGTTTAGTCTGGCTTGACCATTACCATTGTAATCGTGACAGGGACTACAATAAGTGTTATATTTCACTTTGCCGACGTTTAAATTCTTATCATCTACATCCAAAGGATTGACCATAACCTGTTCGGCTAAATCAACGCTGTCGGAATACAGATACGGCATATTATTTTTTGCAACTGTACCGCTTACCGGTTCACGCATTGAAAATCCGTCTTTGAAGAAATTGCTTGGTGACTGTGCTGACAACTTTTGTTGTGTCATCATCCAGTTGAACGGTTCCATAAAAATCAATTTATTTAAAGTGAAATAAGTCAAAGCTGAGACAGTAATTGCAATTATTGTAAGACCTGTGATGAACTTCGGCTCGAATATATTGTGTTTGACATTTAACTCATCATTGTCGAAATAAATCGGCTCAACAGTCTCTGCACCTAATCCGGTAAAAAATTCTTTCACATTGTCAAAGTCAAAGTTTGGGTCATCAGACTCAATAACAGCACCGTACTTATCTGAAGATACTTTCTTCATATACGGTGTATCATGCAAAGGGTGACTGTTGTTAGGAAATCTGAAAAATATCACAATCATTGAAACAACAGTTGCCACAGACGCTAATAATACCGTCACTTCAAAAGTAACAGGTATAAAAGCAGGCAGAGGGAACAGTGGTTTACCGCCAATATTGTTCGGATAGCTTTCAACCATAGTGCTCCACATCAGCAATAGTGCTAACATAGCACCTACAGCGCCCAAGGCAAATGCAAAATAACCCAAAGGAGAGCGTTTCAACTTCATGGCTCCGTCCATACCGTGTACAGGATACGGAGTATGAATATCAAATTTTGTATAGCCGGCTTTGACAATCTCCTTTGCTGCTTTCATTATATCATCCGGAGATGTAAAAATAGCCGACATCGAATGTAAAATCTTATTATTTTCCATATTAGTGTCCCTCTTCCGAATGATGTTCAAGACCATGATGTGTTGGCTGTGAGCCATCAACGACAGCCTTTACTTCCGCAATTGATACAACCGGCATTGTACGTGTAAATATTAACAATAAGGTAAAGAACCAACCAAAGCTTCCTATCAAGATACCGATATCATAGATTGTTGGTACATAGTAAGCCCAACTTGACGGGAGATAATCTCTCGACAATGATGTTACCGTAATTACAAATCTCTCGAACCACATACCGACATTTACAAGAACGGCAATGATAAACATAAATGGAATATTTGTACGAAGCTTCTTAATCCAGAAGAACTGAGGTGCTATTACGTTACAGCTAACCATTATCCAATATGCCCAAGCATAGGGACCAAAAGCACGGTTGACGAAAGCAAATGACTCAACTTCGTGTCCGCTGTACCATGCAATGAAAAATTCCATTCCATAAGCATAGCCTACCATCAAACCGGTGAGGATAATGATTTTATTCATCTTTTCAAGTGTATCAAGAGTAATGATATACTCTAAATCATATACTTTTCTGATAATTATCAGTGCGTTCTGTACCATGGCAAAACCGGAAAATACCGCACCTGCTACAAAGTAAGGTGGGAATATTGTAGTATGCCAACCCGGCATGATTGAAACTGCAAAGTCAAAGGATACTATTGTGTGTACCGACAATACAAGTGGAGTAGCAAAACCGGCAAGTACAAGATACATCATTTCATAATGAGACCAATGACGGTTTGAAAATCTCCAGCCGAGGCTTAACACTGAGTAAACTGTTTTCTTTACTTTCTCAACCATTGTTGAATTAGCAAGCCTATCCCTCATAGTAGCGAAATCCGGTATAAGACCTATGTACCAGAATACAAAAGAAACCGTAAAATAAGTTGATACAGCAAATACGTCCCATAGTAGAGGCGAGGTAAAATTCACCCATAAAGAATGTTGGTTGGGATAAGGGAATAAATATCCTGCAAGCCATGGTCTTCCCACGTGTATCAGTGGGAATATACCGGCTGTCATAACCGCAAAAATCGTCATACCCTCTGCAAATCTTGCTATACCGGTTCTCCATTTTTGTCTGAAAAGAAAGAGAATGGCAGAGATAAGGGTACCCGCATGTCCTATACCAACCCAGAACACGAAGTTAATAATTGCGAATCCCCAGCCAACGGGGTTATTAACACCCCAAAGCCCCAAGCCTCTGTAGAAGGACATTCCAAGTGCCAATGCACCAATGCCGAGCATAGTAAGGGTTAAGCCCATAGCAGCCCAGAATCTTTTGTCCGGCAGATTATTCATTGGCTTTATGATTGAAGCATCAATAGTCTTTAACGCCGGTCTTCCTTCAATTACAGAGGGTTCATGTGTTAGTTCAATGCTCACCGTGATTTTCCTCCGCTACAATATTTCTCAATCTCGATATATAAGTTACATTAGGTTTAACGCTTATGGTTTCAAGTACAAAGTAGCCAAGAGGATGTTCCCTAAGGCCTGATACAGGTGATTCAGGGTTATTCATGTCACCGAATGTAATGGCTGATGCAGGACATGCTTCCTGACAAGCAGTAATCACATCTCCGTCTTTGATTTTACGACCATTTTTGGCTGCCTCGGTACGCGATTCCTGTATTCTTTGTGTACAGAATGTGCATTTTTCCATCACACCTCTCGAACGAACTGTTACTTCAGGATTGTTCAAGAGTTCCAAAGTATCTTGTCTGTAATAACCATCAGCAAAATCATTTCTGAAGTCAAAGAAGTTATATCTTCTTACTTTATAAGGGCAGTTGTTGGCACAATAACGAGTACCGACACATCTGTTGTAAGTCATTTGGTTCAATCCGTCAGGGCTGTGTGTTGTAGCTACTACAGGACATACATTCTCGCAAGGAGCATTGTCACAATGTTGACACAACATCGGTTGGAAGCTGGTAACAGGAGCATCGGGTGTACCACTGAAATAAGTATCAATTCTCATCCAGTGCATATCCCGTCCCCTCGATACTTCTTCTTTACCGACGATAGGTATGTTGTTTTCTACATTACAAGAAGTTACACAGGCTCCGCATGCTGTACACTTATTCAGGTCAATAGCCATCGCCCATTTTACATCTGAATAGACTCTGTCAGGAGTGATTGAATGTGTTTTATATTCATGATGCCCTAAGAGATGAATTTTTTCTGATTTGAGTGCTTTCTTATAAGCTTCTTCATCGCCTGCAAATTCAGATTTGAGTCTGATTTTCGCAGCATCGTATTTTTTACGAAATTCCGTGTAGAAAGGAACAGTATATTCATTGATAATATGTCTCTTCAGATGAAAATCTTTTACAAACTCTTCATCTAAAGAATGATGTTCTTGAGTTGATACGAGTTCATATTGACCTTCGGTTTTACTGACATTCACTCCGGTAAACATCCAAGGTGATATTCCGCCTTTAGCAGACATAAGCTCACCGGCATTGAATCCGATGTTTCTACCGATTTCGCCTATGGTCGTTCTGCCGTATCCAAGGTCAACGACGATGACTTTATCTGCCATGCCGGGTTGAATCATAACAGGCAGTTTCAAAGTTCTGCCTGATACTGATACTTCAACCATATCTGCTACACGGTTAAGTTTATCTTCTCCGTAGGTGACGCTCAATTCTTTGGCAGTTGCCGGCGACATCATTGCATAATTGTCCCAAACCGATTTTGTAACCGGATTCGGCACTTCCTGAAGCCAGCCGTTATTTGCATATCTGCCGTCACCTATATAATAAGACGGCTTTAGAATTAATGTATAATTCTGCTTTGTGAAGGAGAATTTATTAAAATTGACTGCATTGATATTGAATTGTAGAGCTTCATTACCGGAATTTTCGCTTATTAGAGCAATTCCGTCATGTAATGCTGCAAACCAATACTCTCTGAATCCTGTAGCTGAGTTGCTTTGAGTATATATATCAGTTTCCCAGTGACTCATCAAATATTTATGATAAATATCATGTGAATAGGCATTGACATCACTACTCATCCAATTCAGGAGAACTGCTTCCTTCTGACGCGTATCATGTATTGGCGATATTACAGGCTGCTGTAAACTATATATCCCCGTTCTTGGTTTGAAATCACCCCAACTTTCCAGTGCATTGTTCACAGCTATAATATACTGATTTGCTTCGCATGATTCATTTGCTGATTCAACCATTGATATTATGGTTCCTGCTTTTGTATAAGCAGCTTTATAACCGGAATCGGTCGGGAAGTGATAAACAGGATTAGTATCGAAATGTATTAAAACTCCTACTTTACCGGAGTTTAGATTACTAATTAACGTTTCAATTTCCTTATCAGAACTCAATGGTCTTTGGAGTTCAAGCTTAGTATTCAAGTCATAGACATTGGGTATCGAGCCCAATACTTCATTTAACAAATTAATCGCAAGATGAATCGGTTTCGGATGCATTATTCCGGCAACAGCGAGTGTTTTGTTTCCTTTGGCAATAATATCATGAACCAATTCATTTAACACTTTGCTGTTTATTTGATTCTTCTCAGAAAATGATTTAAGATTATACCCGCTCAATAGTGTATTGAGTCCTTCACTTGCAAGTGCTGATTTACCTTTTGATACAATCTCAGCAGCCAGACTCATGATAAAATCATATTGATTTTCTGGTGTTAGTCTGATACGATAGTCAGACATTGCACCTGTAACCGAGTAGTTGCCTTCAATTTGGTACAGCTTGTTAAAATTTTCAGGATTATCTTTATCTCTTCTTGATGAGAACATTCTAATTTGCTCGGTAATATCACCTTCCGAACCTAAGAAATCACATTCAAAAGAGAGTATAACATCTGCTGCGTCGAATTTTATAGCAGGTAATGACTCTTGTCCGTAAGCATCGTACCAAGCAGCTCTTCTCTGCGAATCACTGAAAAGCTCATAGGAATAAATTTTGGTATTGGGATATTTGCTTGAAAAATCATTAAACAATTTATTCTGTGTAGGTGAAATAACAGAATGTGTTACGATTGCGATTTCTTTACCCTCAGATACAGCTTGGTTCAGTTTTTCAACAACCTGGGTATCAATTTTTTCCCATTCAGACCTCGGCATTTCATCTTTGTACAGGACTAATTTGCTGTCTGATTTTTTAATCGGATATCTTAATCTTCCCGGGTCATACAACTCCATAATTAAGGCTTGCTCGACAGTCGAAATTTTACCTTTGCTAATCGGATGTTCAGGATTACCGTCAATTTTCACAGGTCTTCCTTCCCGGGTTTTAATCAAAACTCCGGTTCCGTTATTTAAGGTTGAAGCATAATAATTTGCTTCTCCGTAAGTAACACTAGCCGGTTTTTTATTATAGGTAATAATTTCGCCTTTATCATGATAATCCGAGCAGGCAGTAGCAGCTAAAGCGCCGGAAGCACCCATGAGTGCAAGGAACTTACGTCTTGACTTGTCGGGAAGAGCATTAAGGTCGAAATCTGCAGTGGCACCATTGACAAACTCGTTACGTGCGGCTTCCAATGACTCCGGCTTTTGATTATACTGATTAAGACTCTTCCAAAACTTTGGTTTCAAACTTTCCATCTACTTTACACTCCGTTTTGAACGTGGAACAGCAAGAGGATGAATCATTACTTTCGGCTTACTTCTGCGAGCAGAAGCTGCATCATCGCCGGCAAGGAGCCGAAATGGGAATAACTGAGCAACAAAGGTACCAAGGGCACCGGCACCAATCATTCCGAAAAACTTTCTACGGTTTTGCTTCATAACTCTATTCATTAATTTCTGATAAATTTCTGTTTATTAGCGGTGGCAAGCATTACAATGAGTAGGTCCCTCATTAACAAATTCCTTCGTCTGAGGCATTGTTTCATGCGGGTTTCTGTGACAATCTATGCAACTTGCCATTGTAAATGATTTAACCTGACTTACCACTTCCATTTCTCTTACATCACCATGACAATGGGCACAATCAATACCTTTAGTTACATGTGCTGCATGATTAAAATAAGCATATTCCGGTACTCGATGAATACGTTTCCATGGAATGGGTTCTTCATTTTTGTAGTATTCGGTAAGTTTAATGATTTCCGGTTTGTCTGTGCGTGCTACATTATGACAATTCATACAAATACTCGCAGCTGGAATACTTGCATGTCGTGTTTTTGATGCACTCGTGTGGCAGTATTGGCAATCAATTGCCATATCACCTGCATGGAGCTTGTGCGAAAACTTAATAGGCTGCTCGGGTGCATAACCTACTCCGTCTCGTTCAGGTTTTGCAATGAAATATGTCAGTGCGAATGACATCAGAATTACAAAAACCGTTACAGGTAACTTGACCTTTAGTGCGTAATCCAGTATCGTTTTTTTCACTTTCCGCCTGTCTAAATACTTTATAATTTACTTAATTAATTATTTTCTATCATTTGAAAAAGTTCTTTTGTTTAGCTCTCTTTCTCGTTACGATATAGTTTCATAATTATATATGCTTATATGTAACAATAAACAAATACTTTTTCCCAAATTGTACAAACAAACTATGCAAGATAATACTAATTGAAATTTTAAACAAACCTAAATATAAAAACTACTTTCAATTAAATCGCAATAATTCGGCTAAATTCTTATTTATATATATATTTAAATAATAATAAAAAAATATCTGACTTGTAGGCTCAGTGGCAACATGCCGGTGCTTCACCAACAACTTTATCGGGTAATTCAGGACTTATGAGAGGAATTCCGAGCGACATACCTCTCATTATCATTAAAACAGCAACGATTGCTACTCCGTATGGAATAGCTTTTGTCAGTTTCTTTCTGAAATTAATTGTAAGGAGATTCTTTGAAAAGTAAATCAATGCCATCATCGGTACTGTACCGATACCAAATGCGGTCATATACAGACCGGATTCGATAATGCCGCCCGATGCAAATGAACCTGCTAGTGCAATATACACTAATCCGCAAGGTAATAAGCCATTTAATAAACCGAGTATAAAAAGTGACAATATACTTTTTGATTTAAAAAATTGTTGAAATTGTGATTTAATCTTTTTGACAATAGAGCCAAAAAATCTTATGTCGTTTACACCACTATAATATTTTCGCGGAATTATCAAAAACAGCAACATCAGAATACCTGTTGCTATTGACACATATTCTTGAAATCCTGAAAGTCGTAACGGAGCACCAATTATGCCCAGCAACAAACCCATTATTGTATAAGTTGCAACTCTGCCAAAGTTGTAAACCAGACTTTCTAATGCCACTCCTGTTTTGCCTGTACTTCTGTGCGGTATAGCCATAGCTATTGGACCACACATGCC
The DNA here is from genome assembly GCA_041677745.1 of Kapaibacterium sp. (SeqCode). Taxonomy (GTDB): domain Bacteria; phylum Bacteroidota; class Ignavibacteria; order Kapaibacteriales; family UBA2268; genus JANJTB01. The sequence continues at coordinate 2,589 of JBAYPL010000040.1, read as the reverse complement.
GAGGCAATGGAAGCTGCCTAAAATACCGAGAGCAAATCCGGCACCAATATTAATCATCATCTTCTCATAGAATTAACAAATAACATAATCACTATATAAATAGTAGTTCTTCATTGTAATAAGTCGAATCGCCTACCGCCCAATCCACTTTAATACGCCACATGCCTTTTTCTAATTTTGATTTTCCGACAAGTTGGGAACCATCAAGACCGGCTTTTACCGGAATCATAAAATCCTTAGTCTTGTCAGAAGGACGGAAGAATGTTATGCTCCCTGTGATTTGTTCCGGCTTGAATAAATTCGGATACTTGAACTTTATATAATTGTCGCCTGTTTCAATCAATAATTTCTCGATTAAATTGTTTGACCTGAGCTTTTTATCAATTATATTCTGATATTTCAACTCTTCCTCGTAGTAATTATCATCAACGAGGTCAACTTTATGAAATCCTGTAAAAATCACAAATGAGACCAATATCAAAACAAAACTGCTGTAAAATATTGCAATTCCTGTGCCCCAATTGAACTTTAACTTCATTTGTTTTCTCCTATTTCATACCGGGTATCGGACCTGTAAATCCGGTAGCCACTGTTTGAATTAATTTACCATTACTGTAAACACCTATTTTTACTTCATTTCTCGAACCCTTTATGTATGATCTCGGAATTTCGAGTATGAAAGTTGCATCTGTATGAGATTCAGGCTCAACCTGCAAATTGTCCTTACCGATTAATTTAATACTTGATGTAGGAATATCCAATACTTTGAATTCGATTGGCATAGCCTTGAAAGTTTTGTTGATGATGGAGGCAGTATAAACATTAGAAATTGTATTATTCTCGCTTACTTGGTATAAGGAGCCCTTTGCTCTCAGTATGGTAGCTTCCACATCTGACCTATTCAATATCAATGCAGCAGATATACCGATAAGCAACAATAGTGTAATTGTATATAATACAATTCTCGGAGTTATTTTAAACTTTGTTCCTTCTTCTAATTGGTTCAATGATGCATATTTTATTAAGCCTTGTTCTTTGTTGACTTTCAACATAACATCATCGCATGCATCCATACAGGCGGTGCAATTTACACATTCGAGCTGCGTACCGTTTCTTATGTCAATTCCGGTTGGACACACCTTAACACAGGCTGCACAATCTACGCAATCTCCATTATCGTTAACTCCTTTCTTGAACTTGGCTCTGGGCTCCCCCCTCTTGTAATCGTATGCAACCACAATAGAGTTTTTATCAAGAAGCACTGATTGTAGCCTTCCGTATGGACAGACAAATGTACAAGCTTGCTCACGAAACCATGAAAATACAAAATAAAACATCGTCGCAAATATCATTACAGCCGCAAATGTGCTCCCATGAGCAAAAGGTCCGTCGGATATGAGCATGCCTAATCTGTCCACACCGACTATGTAAGAAAGAAATATATTACTTATAATAATGGACATTCCGATGAAAATTGAATGCTTCAGAACCCTTTTGAATATCTTCTCGCCATTCCATTCACTTTTGGATAGTTTCATTTGTTGTCTGAAATCTCCTTCTATCCAATATTCGATTTTCCTGAACACCATTTCCATAAATATTGTCTGCGGACATGCCCATCCGCACCAAACACGACCAAAGACAGCTGTGAATAGCACTATAAATAATATTATAGCCAAAAATGAAATTGCCAGGATATGAAAATCCTGGGGCCAAAAGACAGTCCCGAAAAGAATAAATTTTCTTTGTACAACATCAAGTAGAATAAACGGGTTGCCGTTTATTTTAATAAAAGGAGTAACTACCATGACAGTCAGCAGAACGATTGCCACTACAGCTCTCATTCTATGATATCTGCCTCCCGGTTTCTTAGGATAAATCCATATTCTGTTACCTTTTTTATCAAGGTTTGAAACCCTGTCTCTGAATGAGACTCCGGTATCAGTAATCAATTTATTATGACCGGAAAAATTCTTCTCGTTGTCACCTTTAAGCTTAAGTTCTTTAAAGGAACCTTTTTCATCCATAATATCCGCCATTTTCATTTGATTTTGTTTTCGTCAAGCAGATTGATTTCTAATTAATCGTCTCAGACTATTAAAATAGAATATTTATCAGAGGAACTTGATTTTAAATAATATCAAGAAATACTTGATTAATTCAATCAGCTTGATAAAACTTCTCAAATATAAAAAATCAATTAAATTATTTCTTTATGAGCGGAGAAGTTGAGTATAAACTCCGCTCATAAACTTTCTACTTAGTTCTTATGTAATTCATAGTATAGTCGGCATTATAGCCCAAGATTGACGGGCTATTCCTCCCATTTTTCACCCTGGGGTGCTTTAGCGTTCGGAGGATTAGAGCCTGTTAAAGTCATAACATAACTTGCGACCTTTTGAATTTCTTCAGGTTTTAGCAAGGGTTTCCAAGAAATCATACCCTTCTCAGGCACACCGTTGATGATTACATCCATGACATTTTTCATACCACCGCCGTGAATGAAAAATTCATCGGTCAGATTTGGTCCAATACCTCCTTCACCAACAGCACCGTGACAGGACACGCAATTAGTTTTGAAAATCTGTT
>JBAYPL010000039.1:0-14674 GCA_041677745.1 Kapaibacterium sp. (SeqCode) | reverse complement strand
GTACGATTGTCAATATTCTTGATGAATTGAATCTTGCGGAAATCGCCATTTCCGCTGAAGTAACTAAAAAGCTTGACGCAGAAGGCAATCCGATGGAACGTGAAAGACGTTTTACAATTGCACCTTTGAATGAAGATGAAGCAGCTAAAATAGCGGAGTTATAATTATGTCAAAATCAGCTAATATTACGATAGAAATACCTCAAGGTTCCGGATACGGAGCCGTTGAGCTGAAAGAGTGGATTGCAAAGAACACCTATAAAGGATTCATTGTAACTACTATATTATTCATAGTGCTTTTGTTTGCTTATTTTTTCATGTTAAAGTCACAGGAAGCAGCTCGTAATGCTGCTCCCCCCATGGCTCCTATAGTCAAGCTGAGTATTGAGGACTTGCCTCCCCAATCACAAGAAGCTATAGAAGCTGCTCCTCCACCTCAAATGCAGGTCCATACCGGTCCGGCATCAAGAGCCGGTACACCAATTGCTGTTCCTGATGCACAGATTCCTGCGGATATGAAGGAATTTGCAAAGATGGATGAGCTTTCAAGAGCTTCTTCAGTCGGTGGTGACGGCATTGACCTCGGAGGATTTTCACCAAACATTGATTTGGGTAGAAATGAAAGAGTAGAAATCAAAAAGCAAGTAGAAGAAGAACCGGATATTGATGCTTTCATTGCTGTTGAGAAAGAACCTCAGGTTGACCTGGCAAAATTGCAGAAAAGTATTGTTTATCCAGAAATGGCAAGAAGAGCCGGAATTGAAGGAAGAGTTATCGTCAGAGTACTTGTTGGCAACGACGGCAAAGCAAGAAGAGCTGTTGTCGAAGATACTGATAATGTCATGCTTAATGATGCAGCAATCAAAGCCATCAATGACTATGGCCTGTTTACTCCTGCAATACAGAACGGACAAGCGATTACTTGTTGGGTAAGTATCCCGATAACATTCAGATTGAGGTGATATTATTTCCCTTGTAAGAATAATATCAATTTAGTTTCAATTTAAAAGAGGTATTACGGTGGCTGATTGCCATTATATAATAACTGATAACGGAACTATTAATAAATTTCGGCTCAGCTTATTGTATAACAATGAATCAGCAACTGAAATACCTCTTTTATTTATTTACAAATCGGATTGTATATGTTGATGCGTATAATAAATTACTCTGTCAGAGGATTCATAGTCCTGCTGGGAATTCTGATTGCAACAGGTGTAATTCTTGAAGAGTTTGACGTACAGATGAGAATTGTTTTCGGTTTGGTGTTTATACTTTTCGGAATATATCGTCTTACTATGTACTATACTCAGGAGAAACGATATAAGTTCTTGGATGAACAAGACGATGACAATTGATAATAAATTTTTGAATGTATATTTATGAGTGAGAAATTTAAAATATTGTCTGTTATATTTGCAGCATTGCTTTTCATCTCTTGTAATGCGGAGCGAGAAGATTTTGCCGGAGAACGCTACGGCTCAATCAATGCCGGCACAATAAGAGCTGTTTGTGATGAGTCGGTATTTAACATAATGGATTCTGCTTTCTCTTTGTATGAATCAGCATATCCAAATGTAAATCTCGAAGTAACTGCTGCACATGCTCGCAGGACAATGGCGCTTCTTCTTTCAGGTGAGGCAGATGCGGCAATAATTGCCCGCTCATACCTGGATGACGAAGATTCATTGATGAAAGAATATGATGTAAGTCGTTACGAAATGGTTATTGCCAGTGATGCTCTCGTGTTCTTTGCTGATAGGAATTTCCCGCTTGATACGCTTAATGATGTCCAAATTGCAAGTTTGCTTGACGGTTCCGGTAATCTTACAAATTATTATCCGGAACTTAGCCAAGAACCGGAAATAGTTTGCAACGGAATCAATTCGTCTGAATTTGCTAACATTCGAAGCTTGATACTAAAGGATAGAGAGTTGAAGAAGTTCATAAAGACTTTTTCAAGTGTTGATTCGGTAAAAGATTATGTATCCAATAATCCGAATTCCATCGGAATAGGCTTTCTTTCGCAAGTATATGAAAATCCGAATTTTAAACTGCTTGAAATCGGATTTGTCAATGAGAAAGGAAACAGAGTCTATCCGCAAACCGTACATCCCGGATTTGTTGTACAAGGAAAATATCCCTATGTACCTAAGCTGAGGGTATATGTGAAGGAAGACAATAAATCTGCGGCGTACTTTTGGTTTGCCTCGTATTTATCGAAAGAATATGTTGTTCAAAAGTATCTTTTGGACATGGGATTAGTTCCCGAATTCGCTAAATTGAAACTAAGACAAGAAAAATTATAATAATTATTGTAAGGTTTATTTGATGAAGCTAATATTGTTATATCTCGCATTACTGTTTGTTACAGCATTTGAGTTGTATTCTCAAACACCTGCTGCAGAACGGTTATTCGAAGCTATAAACACACAGGATTATGAGACAGCATTAAAAATAGCACCGGAAGCTGTTAGTGAAAACCCGGAAGATGTTGATGTCCTTATTGCGGCAGGGGATGTTTTCATGGAGATGGACAAATTAGAGGATGCTTATAGAGCATATTCGACTGCTTATGAAATTAACAAAAAAAATATCACAGCATTGAATAAATACGGCAGAATACAATCATTGACAGGAAAGCACACAGATGCAGTGCAATTTTTGTCGGAAGCCGTGAAGAAGTATCCCGACGACGCATCAGTTCGATTAGAACTGGCAAATGCCTATCTACGAACTGACTCTCTCAACAAGGCGGAATTAATCATTACCCAAGCAAGAGAACTCGATAAAAAATCTCCAGCCGCATTTATTGCCCTCGGTGATTTATATTTGAAACAAAGAGTATTTGAACTTGCGAGAATGAATTTTGAAGAAGCTCTGTTATTAGATGAAAATAATGTGAATGCCAGAGTCAAACTTGCAACCGCATATTTCAGACTTGCTAATCAAGAAACCGATGATGAATTGAGAAATGAACTTTATAACCGGTCACTTGACGAATGGAATAAAATTACTCAGCAAGACCCGAACAATGCACGTGCCTTCTATGAGCAAGGGCGTCTCCTTTTCTTCGGAGGACAGTATGCCAATGCTGCAAAATCATTGAACAATTTTGTTATTCTTCGTCCTTCCGGCTCACTCGGCAGATGGTATTTGGCTCAGTCTTTGGAAAAAATCGGTGCTTGTGATTCTGCGATAAAGCATCTTGAAATTGTAGCCGGAGAGCTTGACACTGTTAAGAAACAAGCATACTATCTAAGAGCTTTATGTTTGTTTGATACAAAACAATATGAACAGGCAGCCGAAGCTTTCGAGAGTGTCTCATTGGATACTGCACTTGCAGTCATTGATATACAGAGATGGGGACAATCTTATCTGCTCCTTAATGATACCGTAAAAGCCCTCGAAACTTGGGAAAAAGCAGTACAGGTTGACCCGGTAGCAAGTTGTAGAATAATGAATCAAATGGGAATCCTTTATCAAAAGCTGCAAATGTTCGATAAATCTATTGCCATTTTACAGAAAAGAATTGACGAAGCTGAATGTAAAGATGAATATCAGCATTTAGTGTACTATTATCAAGGATTATCTTACCTTCAGTCGGGTAATCCGCAAGGAGCTGTTGAGCCTTTGAGTATGTCTATTGAGCATAATAATGATTTCCTTTATTCAAGAATTTCTCTTGCTGATACTTATGCTGCTCTCGATAGTTTCAATTTGGCTGATAGTCTCTTTAATGTAACAATTGAGCTTGCCAAATCCGATACGGCGACTAACGGCTTTGTACTCATGCAAGCATACAGTAAATTAGCAGGTATGTATTTGGATAAAAAGAAATTCAATGAAGTAGCCAAAGTAGCGGAAGATTGGGCTAAGACTTACCAAAATGAACCCTATGCTTACCTGTATGCTGCTATTGCTTATCATAATATGAGTAACATGAAGCAGGCTTGTTCTAATTATAGAAAAGTCCTGAAAATTGACCCTAAAAATTCAAGTGCCTCAAAAAATTTGAAAGCTCTTGAAGACGCTGGTCAGTGTGAATAGTATTCGTTGAAAGTTTTTTTAAAGCCTTCATAATTTTATGGTATGAAGGCTTTTTTTAACTGTAAGCAAATTAAATGAAATGATGAATTTGGCAGTTTGTCAATAGCACAAATTTGTGATAATAAGAGTATGCTTAAAATGACAGAGTAAGTCCGTTGAGTATTTCCAAATCATAATATTTCAAATTAGTATGCGGCTCGTTGTCATATCTGTAAACACTTGAAATATAAAAGGCAAAGTTTTTGCTTATTGAAAATTGCAATCTGTTTTCATTTAATAAACGGTAATCATCAAAATTATTGATATATGGTTGCAAGTAAGTGACAGAGAAGAAATCTATACTGCTATTAATTGAAAATCTTAAACTGATAAAATTTGTCGAACGAAAATATTTGGTAATCGGCTTCACAGGGTCGTCAACTTCCTCATACTCGTACATAAGACCTAATCCCATCTCCATAAGAAATTTATTGAGTGAGTCTTTAGACACAAGGTCAATAAGAGCCAATCTAATGCCTCCTCCGGCTAATTTCCTGTCCTTTAGCAAGATAAAATCATTGTACTCGATTTGCGCAAATAATTCCGGCTCGACAAATGAACCTCTGTTATAAATTAATCGCCAGTGAGCAAACCCTTTATTGGTAATGACAGATTCATTACCCTCTTTGTATTCAATGTTTCCCGCAAGATAAGTTATGAAATTCTGTCTGTATAAGTCAATTCGATAATCTCCTGCATACTTTACATATTCCTCATTACCCGAATTCAAATTAACGGCAAAATTTAAAGTATGATAGAATCCGTCCGATTTGAAGTCTCTGAACTTTTCAGTATTCTTCTGACAGACTACTATATTAGAAGAGGAAATTATTAAAAGTGTAAAAACAAATATGCAGAGTACGAAGGATTTAAAATATCTCATAACATGTTTCATAAATAATAAAAAACGAAACTACTTTGATATAATTTCGTAAATAATAGTATCATAGTTCAACTTCTTATACGATAAAGCGTCTCAAATCTATATATAGTATTGGGACGCTTTTTATTGGTATCCGTCAAATTTATATTCTGTTGTGAAAGTATGCAAGTATTTACGCACAAGGTCGAGGACAAGTTTATTTTCAGCTATTATTTTGTCGAATATAGGTTCAAAATTTGCATGTCCTTTTAGTGCAATATGCAGTCTTAATGACTCGGTAAGATAAGCAAATGCTTGATTTAAAATTTCTTGGGGTAAACTGTGCTCTCCAACGACCGATATATCATCAAGCATTTTTTCTAAGCGGGAAAAATCTGTATAAGTAAAATCACTCTTCGTTTTTAGACCGGAATTCTTGGAAATTTCCAATAAATCATTAAAAAAGTGCTTATTGCCCACTAAGGCTTTAGCATAGGTTTCAAAATATAGTTTAATATCATGATATTTATGCAGCCGCCTTGAAGCTTTGGAAAAAAAATTGACTCCTTTTTCCTCAAGAACAGCTGCCATTTCGATGGCTTTTATTATAAGCTCTGACATTGTATCCGCCAATTTAATGTTTCATACAAATTCAAATATAATATAAGTAAACGAATATTCTTAATAAAAAGTACTTGAAATCTTAAATATTATTGTCAATCTAAGGTACAATTTACTGAAAATGCTATGAGTAATGGTGAATAAACTAAAGCAAGTATTATTTTAATGTGAAATAATCTCGGTTAGAATCATTATGAATTGACAAAGTTCCGATTCTGACTAACCTAATCAACAGACGTTCGGCTCGTCTGTCCGAAATATTGACAATACGTGCAAAATCCTTTACTGTTATTCTTTCTTTTTTCTCAAGATATGCAAAAAGGCGTTTTTCATTTTCACCGATGCTAAGTTTGACAGGTTTATCCTCAGTTTGATGCTTCATAAGTCGAGTCATTTCACGGCTTGCTTCGACGGATTTTTCACCGAGACGGATATATACTTTCTGCTCTGAAAGCTTTTCATTGCAGTCTTTAATGACTCTGTGGGGTTTGATTTTGCTTTCTGTGATTCTAAGCAGGAGAACATCTTTATCATGAATACTAATTATAGAGATGTCCGGTTCAAGTGGCGGTTCAATGTAGAATGTACAGGCTTGTGTTACTATATCGGATTCTGCCTTCTCGCTTTCTATTCCATATATTTTCCTGTTATCATCAACGCCTACAATAAGAAAACCTCCTGAAGTATTTGCCATTGCAGCTATTTCTTTTGCAAGTTTTAGGGCTGTAGTTGATTTCCTTTTGAATTCAACCGTTGTTGACTCACCTTCGGCAATTATATCTAACAATTTCTTTGGGTTCATAGTAATTGAAGTGCTTAAAGAGTTGTTTTAAAATTATTTTCAAAATTAATTCTTTATTCAATTTTATTTTTATAATTTTACATTCTGAACGATTACAAATTTTGAGACGATTATATCAATTAAATTATAGGTAAATATCATGTTTTCATTAAAAAAAAATTCTTACCTCCTGCTTACATTTGGATTTATAATCTTATCAGGTGTATATAATTCAAATGCACAAGTTTGGACAAAAGTAGGCGGGACACTGGATTATGTAAATTTTATGAGGTTTTATGGCGATAAGTTATACGTAGGTTCAGATGCTCAGCCAACTGATTTTATTGAAAATAACATTAATTTTCTATTTTTCGGTTACGGAATGCAAGTAAGCACAGATAAAGGTATAAGCTTTTCGGATGCTGTGTTGACTGATTATTCAGTATTTGATGTAATTGAATCTCCTTCAAATCCCTCTATACTTCTTGCTTCGGCAAGGAAACAGGATATAGGACGAATTATTATGTCCGATGACGGCGGTCTTACTTGGGATGAAGAAACAAAACGATGCGAAGAGTCTTCACAGATTGTAAGATTTCATGCTGTAAATATTTCTGGTAAGGATTACTTTTACGCAGCTATGCTAAACTCAATCAACGGATTCAGATATTCTGACGATTATTTTGCTACATGCAGTTTATCTGATGATGTGAACATTAACTCGAGAGACTTGGCAGTCTCTGCAAAAAATCCTAAAGTAATGTATCTTTGCGGCGATAATGTTACCAAGACTCGGGTTCTATGTTCAAGTGATGGAGGCTTAACTTGGGCAGACAGATCTGAAGGGATTAACAATTACCGAATACTTTCTGTACAAACGCATCCTGATAATGAAGCTGTGGTAGTTGTTGGGGCAGATTCACTGAGTCCGACAGGAAAAGTCATAGGCATGGGAATTTTTTACAGTGATGATTACGGCAATACATGGCGGAATGTAGGAGCTTCCGGAGCTTCTATTCTAGACATTCGTGTTCATCCTACAGACTCAAGATATTGGGCTGCGGCAGGCGGCAATGAAGGTGTTTACATAAGCGGTACTTCCGGTGATTATTGGGAGTTATCTACTGACGGATTACCGGAAGATGTGTTCATCCGGCAAGTTGCAATACCTGATGATGAACCAAATGAAGAAGGTATAATAGTTTTTGCGTCGGTTTACGGTAACGGTATTTATAAATCTCGGCATATTACTACTGATGTTGAAGACATTGACTACAGAGATGAAAGTCTGATAGCTTCAATAATCTATCCTACTCCGACCTCAGATATTCTGCGACTAAAGCTCAATGATGATAACTTAAACATACAATTTGAAATTCTTGATTTACTGGGTCAGACTGTCCATTCAGGCTATATATATAATTCAAATGCTTTAGATGTATCCGGAATAAATTCCGGTACCTATATGTTAAAACTTGTAAGCGGAAGCAAAATCCAGTTTAAGCGATTCATAAAATTATAATATCGAATAAGTATTTGTAATTGCATCTTCCTTCTTGTTTCGATTAAGAAACAGGAAGGATGGTTTTATAAAGCTTATTCTTTCAAGGCTCCGGCGGTGAGCCCCTTGATGATTTGCTTCTGGAAGAACATGAAAATAAGCAAAACCGGAAGAGCTGCTATTCCGGCACCAGCCATTAAATGCCCCCAGTCAATAGATTGTTTACCAAGATAAAATGTCAGTCCGACAGGAAGTGTACGATAAGCATCCTCGCTCGTGAATAGATAAGGATACAAGAAAGAATTCCAATTACCCAAAAATGTATAAATTGCTAATACCGTCAAAATTGGCTTGCACAGCGGCATTATGATTCTGAATATTATATACCATTGTCCTGCTCCGTCAATCCGTGCGGCGTCTTCAATATCGGTCGGTATTGTACTTATGTATTGACGTAGCAGAAAAATTCCAAAAGGAGTAACCAACCATGGAACTATAAGCGAGAAATAAGAATTTATCCAATCAAAGTTCACCATCATTCTGTACAATGGTATCATCACAACATGAGGGGGAATTATCAGCACAGATAAAACTGTAATGAACAATACCTCTTTACCGAAGAATTCCTTGCGTGCAAATGAGTATGCAACTATTGTGCAAAAAATAATATTACCTAAGGTAACTAAGGAACTCACGAACAAAGAATTAAGAAAATAAGTCCCAAAGATGTCGGAACCTAATGTATCCGTGAAATTTTGAATTGTATAAGGAGAACTGAGCAATTCAAGAAAATTATTATACTTTTCAGGATATTCTTTTAAAGATAATAAAACCATCCAGAACAATGGGAAAATCATCCCCAAAGCTACAATGAACAAAATAATATGCAGCCCTGCCGACTTTAAATATTTTGTTTTCATTTATTCCACATCTCCGGTGTAACTTCTTGTATATAATATTCTGACAAAATTTGTCCTAATTCATTCTCAATCTGTTTGTAAACACCGATATTTGGTCCATTGAAAACAAAGGCAAAGGCTAATTCTTCACCGTCCATTGTATCAACATAACCGGCTAAGGCACTGACATTCCTAAGCGTGCCTGTTTTACCCCTTAAATTTGACTCGGCGGCAGTGGACTTGAATCTTTTTTTTAGCGTTCCGTCAACTGAAGCAAGTGACATTGAATTTTTATATGTTTCATAAAAACTGAATTTACCGGCGGAAACAAGCAAGCCAACCAGAGCCTCAACACTGGTTAGATTCCGGCGGGACAGACCTGAACCATCATTTAACTTGCATTCATCGCACTCTATGCCGTCAACATTTATAATGCTGTCAATTATCTTTCTTGAAGCAGTAGCATTATCGTGATACGCACCGGAATTCGCTCCAATCATTTTAAAAAGTATTTCTGCAAGGTAATTATCACTTTCTTTATTTACTATATTGATTATATCATTAAGCGGCCTTTTGAAATCGCATACAAACTTATAGATATTAACTAAGGAGTCGCCCTTCTCCCGACTGAGAACATCAATATCTTCGTTGACAGTAATACCGCCGGCTTTTAAACGACTTTTGAATGCACCAGCTATTGTCAATGGCGGATTAAGTATCAAGTGACGATAAGTATATGTTGAATTAGAATTGATTGTGCCGCTTACAACGAATTGCTGTTTACCATCAGATAATAATTTCGTTGTAATCCTGATTTTTGACCTTTGCCCTGCTGCGGCTAAGGCAAAATCTCCATATCGGAGATTCTCATTTGGAGAAATATCATTTATTATCTCGTCATCAATTCTGTAGGAGCCTCTACCTTTTCGTCTTTTTGAGGATTTGCCGGCTGTGTTTCTAATCTTTGCATTATTAATTATTGTGTATGAATCAGATGATGGAGTAACATAAACACTTGGTGCTTGGGCACCTTTGCCGGCACTAACAATTATGGTAGCTGTATTTCTGTCAATATTTAAGGAAGTGATTGGAGGTGTAGCTTGGACCACATCACGATCTCCGCTGTAAACAATTCGCTCGGTTTTTTCATCATAAAATGTACCGTCGGCAATAATCTTGCCTTTTATCTTTTTAATCCCGGCTTTTTTAACCTTGTCAGCAAGCTCTTCAAGGTCGGATGTGGAAAACATGGCATCGCCGCCGCCTCTGATATATAAATTACCTGTCAAGACTCCATCGAGGCTGATACTACCGTCATGATACACAGCTGTTGATACGTACGGATTAGTTTCAGTTTGTCGCAATATGCAGTATGTTGTAAATAACTTTGTTGTCGAAGCCGGTGTTAACAGTGACTTACTCTTATTCCTGTAATACCATTTATCCTGATTTATTGAATATACTGCTATTCCGTAATTGGTTTTGTTTAAATATTTACTATGTTTTACTAATACATTGTCAATTGATTTTGTAAGATTTGCAAATGAATTAAGCGAGTCTAATGGGCTGAATCCGGTATAATAGGTTTCATTGTGTACAGTCAGAGAATCTAATCCGTTTGTCGGCTTAAATTGTAGGAGAAAAAACAAAATGAATAATACTGTACTACACAATCTTGAATTCATAAATAGTATAAATGGTCATTCAAATAAAAGCAAATCTAAGAGTTTATTTTATAAGTACAAAATATTTGATTGTAATATTTTAATTATTTAGATACAAGCATCAATCAAATTCTGCTCACAGATACTGTTAATACAAATTACTGATAAATTATGTTCACTACGCTCTTCTTAAAAGATTTCATAAAGAAGATTTTTGGGTATTGGAATCAGCCGATTATCAAAAGTATGGTGCATGCATTTTAAACACATCTTACAGAAGCTTTGGCAGTAAATATAAGCAAATGAAAGAATCAAATATCGAATCTTGTTATCTTGCAGCCCAATCTTTTAGTTTTTCGTTGAACTCATATTCCGTCAGCGAAGTTTTTTCATACATTCCTGCAGTCTGTCTTTGACGGAAAGTTTCATAAAGACTAACGGCGCAAGCAACCGAGATATTCAGGCTTTGAATCATTCCGACCTGTGGAATCAAAAAGTTACCGTCTGCCTTTTCCAAAGCCTCCGAGCTGATGCCGGCGTGTTCATTTCCGAACATTAAGGCGACTTCTTCCGTTAAATTCAGCTCATAGAGAGACCGGGCGCTGCTGCTCATGTGAGTTGTATAGATTTTACTCCCCTGAGAATGCAGATATTCGAAACAGCTTCCTACTGATGAAAAATTTTTATAATCAAGCCATTTTCGGGCACTCGCGGAGCTTTTTTCTCCCAACTTAGGAAAGGGTTGTGAGCCGTCATAGATTAAGCAGACCTCCATCACTCCGACTGCATCACAAGAACGCAGGCAAGCCGATAAATTGTGTGGGTCTGCAATATTTTCAAGGACAACTCTTAAGCCGGATTGACGTTGCTTTAATACTTCTCGCAATTTCCCGAGTCGTCTGTCGCTTATTATCTGTGTATAATCCAATTCCGATAATTTCATGATTCTGCAAGCTGTGAAAATTACAAAAGTAATAAGTATATTGGAATTTATGTAGGAATTAATAAAAATGTTTGTTGATAGAAAGGTCTATCCTGCTCCTGAAAGATCTATTTTTATTATTAAGACTTCCGAAGTGATCGAAGACTTCGGAAGTCGATTTTATATTTTCTACGGTTCTAAAATCCATGAATTACAATCAAATGCCAAAAAAACAGAAAAATTTTAACTTTTTTTGTCGAAATGAAAATAAAATTTGGTGGATAATAATACTTTTCTTATTTTTAGAATGTGAAGAATAAATGAGTAAAACAAATGTATAAACTTAATACATATATAGATATTAAAAGACAAATTGACCGAGCCTCTCAGACAATAAGAAATCATTTTGCCTATATGTTATGTTTTATACCTCTATCATGCAAGTTAGCAATCTCGCCAATTAATATCTCCTATTTCAATTTTATAGTACAAAGAAAACTCAAAGAAAACATATTTTCTTATAGTACAATAGTATTCTTATTTTATTATTGGGTGAAAATCCCTGACATTGCGTTTTAGTGGCAGGTGAGACGCTTTATAGTTTTGTCTGACACTGAAAAAGGAAAGCAGTAATTCAATTGGTTTATTAAACCATCATACAATTAAAAAAAAAACAAAATTCGATGTAGAAAACGTGCATTTCAATAGTTCTACGATTTGCGCGAACAAAAACAATTGAAATTTTGAATATCAATTGTTATATCTATGTAAAATTTCTTATTTGGAGATAGGATAATGAAATCTATTGGTAAGTATATAATAATAATATTTTTTTCGATATCAATACTAATCGAAAATACAAATGCATACGATGATTGCAAATTCATATGCGAAGAAATAACATGGCAATACTCAGATCAAACCCATTTTACCATAATATCTTGCTCACCTTCATGTACATTTGTTGCATATTGGTCATACAGATTCGTAAACTGTCCTGACATTTTACCTCACATAGCGTGTGAATTCAAGCTTGATGCTATAGGATGTGTAGGGTGTCCACCAAGTTGTTGGACATGTCTAAACATGTTTGATTTAACACATGAAGCTATGAAACATGTTGTTAAAGATCAAGCTCTTCAGACACTATGCGCAACTACATTACTTCCAGGCGAATGTGAAGCCAATTTTTCGATAAATTATTCAAGTTGCTGGTATAATGAATCAGCTTCTCCATCAGGTCTTACATTATTACTTCCTTGTGATGAATCAAAGTGCTGTAAAGAAATTTGGAAGGTTTGCAGAGATTCAACGTATCTATTCAAGCTTTTGGAGCCTGAACTTGTTACTCGTTGGGGCGTAAATCCACATTGTGACAGTACAGGTTGTATTGCTATATGTGAATCATTTCCTGAATCACCTCCTTCAACGAAACAGAATATTAATTATCTGGATGGTTTTAGTGTGAAGGTATATCCAAATCCAACAGATGGTTTCCTTAACATCCAGCTACAAGCAGAAATAACAGGCGAACATGTTGTAGAAATCTTTGACAACAACGGTAATTTATTGTTGTCTCAGAGCTTTACAAAAAGTGAGCATGAAAAATTGATTCGTCTTAACCTAAGTAAGTTACCAAGTGGTAACTACATTTTCCAAATAAAGCATGAAGGTATTTCAAAGATTAACGGTTCTTTTAATTTAATTAGGTGAACCATTAAATCGAAGTGATAAAACCATTTATACTTCCTAAGTGCTCGAAGACTTCGGAAGATATAATATAAATCTTTATGTAACTTTTCATGTTCTTATTTGTCATCACAATTATAAAGCGTGCAAATTATAAAAAGGATTATTGAAATGAGAAAATATATACTTTTATTTGTTTTTCTTGCTTTAGTAAATGTTTATTCGCAAGAAATAAATATAACATCGCATCCGGTGTCCGTTAATCAATGTGTGGGTGAGCCGGTGAGTATTTCGGTCAGTGCGGAGGCAAGCATTGATATCAAGTTGAACTTTCAATGGTTTAAGGATGGGGAGAAGCTAAATGGCGAAAATACTCCAATATTGAATTTTCCGGCTTTGCAGCATCTGCAATCCGGCGTGTATTTTTGCAGAATTTCTTTGGATAATAATGAATATTATGTTGACTCACACCCTGCATCAATTTATGCTTTACGCCCAACTACAATTATACGCGAACCGGTTGATATAAACACAAATAAAAATGACGGTACGGTTATTCTTGATTTCGATGCTCATGTTAACGGAATAAATTTGGAAAACGCGATTAATCAAGGTGAACTCGTAAAAATTCAGTGGTTTAGAATAATTGATGATTTAATTGTATTATTGGAAAACAATATTGTTTATGACGGAGTAAATACAAATAAATTAAGCATAAATTTAAATACATTGCCTGATGTAACTTACTATTATGCAAATATTGAGGGAAAATGCGGCAGTTTAAACACAAGAATTGTGCAGGTTATTAAAAATACGAATGTTAAAATTGAAATTGAAGATTTGGAAGCATGCGAAGGAACAATTCAATCGTTAAAAGCAAATATTTTTAACCTTCAAAATATTAAATTGGAATTCCAATGGTATAAAAACGGCGAACCGATTTATCACAAGGAAAATTTAAAGGGGATATTTTCTGACGAGTTGATTTTCAACCCGATAGAAGTTGATGATAACGGCAGATACAAATTGGAGGCACGTATTAAAGGTACTCAAAACAAAATCACCTCAAATGAAGTTTCCGTTGTAGTGGGTTCCGCTCCTAAAATTGTATGTTTTAGAATTGATACATTAATTGCAGAACCTCAATATAATATTGCACATCCTACTCATAGTTATAAAGGAGTTAGTTGGTTAAGTATATATTATGAGGTAAAAGAATTTCCAACAAAATTTGAAATTTATAAAAATGGTGATTTAGTAAGTACACAATATTCAGATACATCAGTTTTTAGTTTGAATGATATTTTCTATTTAAATTATTTTTGGAAAACAAAGGATTCTTCCTATTACTGGGTAATTGCTGAAAATGCGTGTGGTATTGTTTATTCAGATACAATCAGTTTATATGCACAAAACAAGTGTGATCCATTTAATCAGTTTGTGGATGTTTGTAGGGATGACAAGTTTGAATTAAACATTAAATATAAATATGATGAACCTGTCAATCCAGATGATCAATTACGAACAATATGGCATTTTCATCATTATGCAGTTGTACCTGATGTGAATGATGTTTTTCTTGCATTAAAAAATAAATATATTGTAAAAAATCCACTAATTGCAAAATATTATTCTGACAATTATTAT